>JAABSU010000042.1 GCA_011390265.1 Spirulina sp. | reverse complement strand
GAGCGTCCCCGTTTGGGCTTTATGGGCCTTGAGAAATTCCTCTAGGCCTAATTCTTTAGCTTTGGCTTCGGCGGCGGCGGTGGTGGTGCGATCGCTCACATCCAAGACGACAAAATTCACCTGGCCTTCATAATCCTGTTCAAGTTGGGAAAGAGTTGGGGCAATGTTTTCACAGGCAGAGCACCAAGTCGCAAACACATCAACAACCACGGGCTTACCATGGAGTTCAGCCGCTAAGGGGCCACCAATAGAACTTTGGGCTTTACCGGCACAGGGATCAGCTTTACTCGCACAGGGATCGCCCTTACTCGCACAAGGGTCAGCTTTGCTGGCACAGGGGTCAGCTTTACTGGCACAAGGATCGCCCTTACTGGCACAGGGATCAACCTCTCCCGTTGCAGGGGTTTTAGAAGCGCAGGGATTAGCACAAGCCACCACAGCCCCTAAGCTGAGAGAAGAAACCATGGCCAGTAAAGCGAGATAGCGAATTTTCATCAGGAATAGCCTCAACAGAATCGGGGGTTTAGATCGGACTCTAGATCCGTTGATTCTGATTAAAAGCGGGTTAGATGAGTTTTAAATGAATTTTGGCTAGAATTTTGCTGAATGCCGTAGAATCGACGTTCCATCGGGCTTGTTGAGGGCAAAAATACTCGAAAACATCGGATTTTCAGTGAAAATTCAGGTTCACCCGCCATCGTCAAGGCAAGCATCAGCACAACAAAAACCATGGCCGGACAAGATTGGTTAGTGGATGAGAACGGAACCTGTATCGCCCAAACCCATCCTCACCCCGAACCCCCACCCCAACCCTATCGCCTCTATCGCTTTCTCACCGATGTCGAGGATATCTTGGCACAAACCCCAAGGGATCAGGAGCGGCTCGCCCTGATTTGTCCCTTGGTGCGAACCTTGATCGAAAGTTCCCTCTGGTTAGCCTGGAGTGCTTCGCCCCCCGATCCAGAAACGGGCTGGTCAGTTGCGATGCTCTATGATGAGCCGGATTTTCCCCTCACTGTCCAGATGGTCGCTTGGGCAGGGGGAACCGTTTCCCCCATTCATAACCATGGCACTTGGGGCATTGTTGCCCTCTTGGCGGGGCAGGAAAAAAATCGTTTTTGGCGACGCAGTTTAGCCGATCCTGCCCAAATTGAGGACGAGGGCGATCGCACCTTCTCCCCTGGCGATCTAATCACCTTTCTCCCCGATGCCATCCACCAAGTCGAAGCCCTAGGGGATGAACCCACGATTAGCTTTAATCTCTATGGTGAAACCGATTATCAACAGCGGTTTAGATTTGACCCCCAACGGGGAACCGCCACGCTGTTTTGAACCCCTCCCGGCTTATCATTCCCTTACAAAATTGTTAACGATGATCCTCCCCCGCTGGCTCCGCGCCCAGCTTGTCCCCTCTTCTTTACAATTTCGCCTTACCCTGGAATTGGTGACCATTTCGATTGTGGGGTTGGGAACTGTGGCGGCGTGGGCCGCTTGGCAGATGGAGCAAAACCTCGTGGCGGCCCATAAACAGACCCTCGAATATATCGCCATGCGCTTTCCCGATCAGTTGGAACTCTATAGCGAGATGGGTTCCATAGAAACAGGTTTAGACCAGACCATTGAGCGGGTTTCGCGGCCGGGGCTGATGGTGTGGGTACAGGGGGAAGATGGGCAGTTGCTCGCTCAATCCGCCATGACCCAACCCACCGCGACGCTGTTGGGGAATGTCAACCAAATGCCCACAGTTCCAGCCAAGCCTCAGGTGGTGCGGTTTGGCGATCGCGATATTGTCCTCTGTGGTACACCCATTCAGGTTCGCGGCCAAACCGTCGGCAAGCTCTATCTTTCCCAGGATATTACCTTGGATCAACAGAAACTCAGTGCTAGTTTATGGGGCTTGTTTTGGGTGAGCATGGTGGCGATTGTGCTGTTAATGGTGACGATTTCCCAACGGATTCGCCGGGCCATGCAACCCCTCGCGGCCATGAGTCAAGTGGCCAGCGCCGTTTCCGCCGATGACCTCAGCGGCGCACAGTTGCAACTGCGGGAAGCACCAGCGGAAATTTTAGGATTGGCCCAAGCCTTTAATGCGATGCTGTTGCGCCTATCGGGGGCTTGGGAGCAACAACGGCAATTTGTCGGCAATGTTTCCCATGAGTTACGCACGCCCTTAACGGTGGTGGTGGGATATTTGCAAAGTTTGTTGCGGCGGGGAACCAATTTAAGTGCCTATCAACAGCAAGCCATTGAAACGGCAACGGCAGAAGCGGAGCGGACGATCCGGATGTTGGAGGATTTGTTAGATCTAGCGCGGGCCGATAGTGGCCACCTCCATTTTCGCCTCAATCCCGTCAGTTTAAATACCTTAGTGGCGGAGGTAGCGGCCATGAGTGAAGCGGTGAGCGATCGCCCCATTACCCTGCAAGCTCCCCCGGCGGATCTGGTGGTCTGTGCCGATCAGGATCGGTTACAACAGGTGTTAATTAATCTGGTGGATAATGGCTTGAAATATTCTCCCCCGGATCAAGGGGTGGAGTTGGTGTTAGAACGGGGGGAAACGATGGCGATGATCCATGTGTGCGATCGCGGCATTGGCATTGCTCTCCCCCATCAACAGCGAATTTTCGAGCGGTTCTATCGGGGGGATGAGGCGCGATCGCAGCAAGGGACGGGGCTGGGGTTGGCGATCGCCAAAAGTCTGATCGAAGGGATGCAAGGCCGCATTACGCTCCGTTCCCAACCCGGCAAAGGCAGCACATTCACCCTCAGTCTTCCCCTCTGGCAAACCCATGGCTGATCACATTTTACTGATTGAAGATAATGCCAAACTCTCGACATTTATCGCTGGAGAGTTAGAACTAGAAGGTTACACCGTCACGATCGCGGCCCATGGCATGGACGGTTTAACGTTAGTGCGAAATCAACCCTTTCAGTTGTTAATTGTCGATTGGATGTTGCCGGGCATTTCCGGTGTTGAGGTTTGTTCACAACTCCGCAATACCGGTGTGGAAGTGCCGATTATTTTACTCACTGCTAAGGATGAAGTGAGCGATCGCGTTGCCGGTTTAAATGCCGGAGCCGATGATTATGTGACGAAACCCTTCAGTATTGAGGAACTGTTAGCGCGGGTTAAAGCCCAATTACGCCGCAGCCATGCCACGGAATCCGACCTCCTCACCTTTGCTGATCTTTCCCTCAATCGCCTCACCCGCGAAGTCTATCGCGCTCAACAGGCGATCGAACTCACCGCCAGGGAATTTGATCTGTTAGAACTGCTCCTGCGCCATCCCCGCCAAGTCTTGACGCGAGATCAAATCCTCGAACAGGTTTGGGGCTTCGATTTCATGGGGGAATCGAACATTATTGAAGTCTATGTGCGGGCGTTGCGGATTAAGTTAGAGGTGCATAACCCCCAACGCCTAATCCATACGGTGCGGGGCGTGGGCTATGTATTGCGGAGCTAGCGATCGCCCCCTCATCCCTTGCCAATCCTGATCAGAAGCTGTACCCTCATGCTCAACCTGCAAGCAACAGAGAGCATTATGGATTGGAGCGCCGCCATTCCCACCTTTTTAGTCACGCTCCGGGAAGGCGTGGAAGCTGCCCTGGTGGTGGGGATTGTCCTCGCCTGTATTCGCCAAGCCCAACAGCCCCAGTTGGTGAAATCTGTCTATCTGGGCATTGGGGCGGGCTTGGCCGGGAGTGTCGTCGTGGGGGGTTTGCTGATCGGCCTCCTCCAACGGGTGGGCCAAGGGCAAACTGCCGAAGCGGTGCTGGTGCGCCAACTTCTTGAAATGGGGTTAGGGGTAGTGGCGATCGCCATGCTCAGTTGGATGCTGATCTGGATGACGCAGCAGGCCCGCACCCTCAAGGCGGAGGTGGAGGGGACGGTAGCCAATGCCCTGAGCGGGGGCGCGAGTTGGGGTGTGTTTAGCCTGGTAGCTACGGCGGTCTTGCGGGAAGGGTTTGAAACGGTGATTTTTTTGGTGGCGAAGTTTCAACAGGGTTGGATTCCGATTTTGGGGGCGATCGCCGGTTTCCTCGGTGCCGTCCTTGTCGGTTTCCTGCTGTTTCGCTGGGGTGTCCGCATTGACCTCAAGCAGTTTTTCCAAATGATGGGGATCTTTTTGCTCCTCATTGTTTCGGGCCTGGTAATTTCTGCCCTCCGTCATTTAGATGGGGCGGCGATCGCCTGGGTCGAACTCCATCCCGCCATGGCTTGGCTCTGTTGGTCGGGGGGCAAGGCCTGTGTATTGGGGCCGCTGGTGTGGGATGGCCGCGCCATCCTCCCGGATCATCAATTCCCCGGCATTCTCTTAAAAACCCTCTTCGGCTATCGGGAAACCCTCTACGGCGTGCAAATTTTCGCCTATGGCCTCTTTTTAAGCCTCGTCGGTGGCCTCTATTTCCGCAGCCTCAACCCCCCCACCCCTGCCCCAACAACCAACAATTAGTTAGATTAGGCTCGTGCCATGGCTCTGCCATGGTACGGGCATGGGGCGGCTCTGCCGCTATCAGAGGGGAGGAGGCAGAGCCTCCAGGGGGCATGACTAGGCGGAGCCTAGTCACGAGGGGCCTAGGGGGCGAATATTCTGCATTTTAACGCTGGGCAGTACAGCGGTTCCGCCCACACCGTCGGGGATTGAAATCCCCGCCTCACAGCGAAAACCCGTTAAAACGGGTTCCGGAGTGGGCTTCAGCCCACTTTCGCTATGAGCCAAGAACTTTAGTTCTTGGCGGGTTCTGCCGCAACCAGCAGAGGAGGGGGAGGGCAAAAAATTTTTGTGCCTCCGGCAGGCTTACGCCAACGCCCCTACTTGGTGGTCATCGTCCAAACCCCATCCCAATCCTTGGAGGGTGGAGTTTTGAGGAAATGTTGACAGCGGTTGATGTGCAAATAGGCCGCCTTATCCTTCGGCTCCAGCTCCAGAATCGTTGCAAAATAGGAGAGCGCCAAAGAGAAGTTTTGGTGGGTATAGAGGTGTCGCCCCCGATGGTAAAGTTCAATCACCTCCTCATGGTTGGGCGGTAAGGGATTCCCCAACTCCTCCACCACTTCATAGACACTCACCGGCTGGGTTTTCCCCTTCACCCGAATACAGTCCAGTTCCCGCACCACAATATGCTCTTTGCATTGGTGATAAGTATTCTCGCTGATCACAATGTCACAGCCGTATTGCTTACTGGCCGCCTCCAACCGTGAACTGAGGTTTACCCCGTCCCCAATGGCGGTAAACTCCATCCGCTTACTAGAGCCAATGTTGCCACTGATCACAAAGTCAGAATTAATCCCAATCCCAATCCTGATAATGTCTTTACCTTGGACAGCGCGGGAATCGTTATAAATTTTGAGGCGGCGGCGCATATCGAGGGCGCTTTGAGTGGCCATCAGGGCGTGATCTTCCAATTTATTCGGCGTACCAAACACCGCCATCATCGCATCCCCAATGTATTTATCGAGAATCCCCTTGTGGTTAAAGACCGATTCCACCATTTCCTCAAAATACTCATTGAGCATCTGCACCACTTCTTCGGCTTGGAGTTTTTCCGTGAGGCTGGTATAGCTACGAATATCGGAGAAAAGGACAGAAACCTCCTTGCGATCGCCTCCCAATAAAATTTCCCCCCCATCGAGTAACTGCTCCGCTAACTCCTGGTTCATATAGCGGTACATCGTACTCTTGAGCCGCTTCTCATCACTAATATCATCCATTACCACCAACGCCCCCGACACATTGGAGGGGTCTGCCACATCGGAAATGGAGTTAATTGAGAGGTTAACGCTATGCTCTTCCCCGGCAGCAGAAATGATCGTTTGGTCAGGGTAATATTGCTGGCGGTCTTTATTTTCCACCGGATGCAATGCCCGCTCAAAGGATTCTGAAAAGTCCCCCTTACGACCGGCTTCGGTTTTTTCAGCGGTATCTTTACCCTTAATTTCCAACAACTCGCTCATGAGCTTGCCTTCCATAGGGTTATCTTTGCCAAACCCCAGCAACTCCTCGGCTTTTTCGTTGACCGCCAACACCACACCGTTTTTATCGGTGGAAATCACGCCATTGGTAAGACTGCGCAGGATATCCCGCTGCATCTGCTCCTGTTGCTTCACCTTCGCAAAGAGTTTGGCATTTTGCAGCGCCACCCCGGCTTGGATGTTAAACGCCTTCATGAACTCTTGGTCACTGCGGTTGAAGCTGGACTTCCAGCATTCCGGCGCTTGGGGCCATTGGGTCGGATCATAGGGGGGATGATCCCCCTGTTTGATCTTGTTCACCAATTGGGTGACACCAATTAACTGGTTGTCGGAGTTGTAGACCGGCATACAGAGCAGGCTACAGGTGCGGTATTTGGTTTTTTCGTCGGTGTTTTTGGCCGTTTCGGCCATGGGGTGCTCGTAGAGGTCGAAGCCAATATTGAGGGTTTCCCCGGTTTTACCCACATGACCGGCAAAACCGACCCCAATGGGCACATTTAGATCTAATGTATTACCATTGGGCAGCGGAATTTTCGTCCAGATCTCATGTTTTTCGTCGTCGATCAGCCAGAGGGTGCTGCGATCGGCATTCATCAGCTTTTTCGCCGCATCCATGACAGTGCGCAGCGTCGTATCAAGATCGAGGTTGCCTTTGCTGAGGGAGTTGGTAGCCTCGATCAGGGCGTTGGCGGCCCGCTGCCGTTGGGTGGCTTTGTAGAAGGAGCGGGAGGATTCGAGGATTAAGCGAATCGACGGGGCAAAATTTTCAAAAACATCAATATCTTCATCGGTAAAGCCGGTGTGGGAAATGCGCCCATCGAGGGGGATATCGGGCGATCGCCCCGGCTCTAATTTATTGATCAGTTGCACCACCGCCACCAACTCCCCATCCTGACTCAACAGGGGCAGGGCCAGCATTGAATAGGTGCGGTATTTGTTGCGTTTATCAAATTCTTTGGCAGCTTCCGAGCGGGGGTCATCATAGAAATCGTAGGGAATGTTGATCACCTGTTTAAACTGCGCCACTTCCCCGGCAATACCCCGACCCACGGGAATGCGAATTTCAATGGGCTTGCCGTCACTGCCCTTGGCGACAATCGACCACAATTCATCCTGATCATCATCGAGGAGATAGATGGTGGTGCGATCGGCCCCCAGCAATTCCCCAGTTTTGAGGGTAATCGATCGCAACATTTCATCGAGAACGGAGTCAAAGCCTTGACTGTCGATAATGCTATCGAGCAGGCTCAAGGTTTGATTCACCACCTTGAGCTTGTCTTCCACCTCAACCACAACCCGCTGAAAACTGTCCTTATTCAGGGGAGCGAGAAAATTTGAAAAGGTTCCCTTGGCAGAAACGAGGGCACTGGTTGAGCCGTTGGTCTCTCCCCCGTGATTCAATTCTGTCGGAGCTTCGTCCCCTGCCGGGACAACATCGACAGTCTGCCCGGAATACTCAAGTTTTGTGGGTTGAGATGCAGCAGTCATAGTGCTCTAAGGTGTCTGGGTCTGAGAATATTTTGAAGTTGAGAGTATTTTAACGACTAAATCCCAGTGGGATGACAGGTTAGCCCCATAATACCCGCAATTTCTACCCCGTCTACTCATTTCTTTCCCTTTTCCTGACGCTGGGGTTGACTGCAACAGATTGCCATTGGATCGGAGGGATGAGGGTTAGCGGCGTTGGTGGGCGGCTTGGTGGAGGAGGGATTGGGCAAAGGCGATCGCCTCTTGGGCGGAGTCCCCGCCGGTCAGTTGGGCGAGTTCGGTGGTGCGGCTGTCGGCATGGGTGAGGGGGACGACCCGCACGACGGTACGGGCAGCGGTGTGCTTTGATTTGGCCACCTGTTTATCGACGCGAAAATGATAGTCAGCGAGGGCGGCGATCAGGGGTTGATGGGTAACACAGAGGATCTGGTTAGGGCGGCTGAGGTGATGGAGTTTGGTGGCGATCGCCTGAGCTACTTTCCCCGATACCCCGGCATCAATTTCGTCAAAAATTAACGTTTTACTGACATTCTGGGCTTCAATTTGGGAAAAACAGGCCTTGAGGGCTAACAGAAAGCGGCTCATTTCCCCCCCTGATGCGGTTTCTGAGAGGGGTTGGAGGGGTTCGCCGGGGTTGGGGCTGATGTAGAACACCACTTGATCCGCGCCGTGGGCGGTGGGTTCGACGGGGAGGAGCCGACAGTCAAACTGGACTTTTTCCATGGCTAGGGGTTTAAGTTCTTTGACGAGTTGCTTGGCGAGTTTTTCGGCGGCCTGTTGCCGTTGGTGGCGCAGGTGTTCACAGGTGTTTGTGAGGTTTTGATAACATTTCTCGGCCTGGGCTTCGAGGGCTTCGATGGATTGGCCGCCAGCGGTGAGGTCTTCGAGTTCGGTGGCGATCGCCTCTCCATGGGCAATCACGTCGGCTAAATCGGGGCCATATTTACGGCAGAGTTGGCGCAGGGTCGTTAAACGGGTTTCCACTTCTGCCAAGCGTTCGGGGTCAGATTCGAGGCTATCGCTATAGCGGCTCAGGACTTGCCCCGCTTCGACAATTTGAGTTAAGGCACTTTGCACCATCTCTAACAGGCCCTCAAGTTGGCTGTCATAGCTGGCCATTTCCTTAATTTGCGCTTCCACCGGCCCGAGGAGATCGGCGATCGCCTCTCCCCCTTGGTCATTTTGGTAAAGGGCTTGGTAGGTTTGATAGCCCATCTGTTGCAGTTCCACCACATGGGAAAGGCGATCGCGCTCTTGTTCCAATTGGTTTAATTCTTGGGGATCATCGAGGTCGGCCCCTGCCAATTCTTGATGTTGATATTGGAGCCAATCGATGCGTTGAAGGCGGTCTTTTTCCGATTGGCGGCGGGATTGGAGGGCTTTTTGGGCTTGGCGATAGGTGGCGAAGGCTTCAGCTACGACGGATTTAGCTTGCTGTACCTCATCGCCCCCGTAGGCATCAAGGAGATCCCGCTGATGGCTGGCGATCATCAATTGGGCGGTTTGGCCTTGGGCGGTGATTTCCACCAAATGCTCCCGCAGTTGCCCCACCTGTTGCCGGTTCACCAGTACGCCATTAATCCGAGAGCGGGAGCGTAAACTCCCCTGAGTGGCGGAAAATTCCCGACTACAGACGAGGCTATCGGCATCGATCAGGTCAATTTCTTGGCTATCTAACCAGGCTTTTAACGGGGGTGAGAGCAAAAATGTGCCTTCGACGAGGCCGCGATCGCTCCCGGTACGCAGCAGGCGGCTGGTGATTTTGCCCCCCAATACGCCATCAATGGCATCGAGGATAATCGATTTCCCCGCCCCCGTTTCCCCCGTGAGCACATTTAAGCCGGGGCCAAATTCCAGTTCAAGCTGGTCAACGAGGGCAAAATTTTCAATCCGGAGCGATCGCAACATGATTTTTTTCCCTTCCCGAGCCATCAATCGCCCCCAATTTTAACGCGATCGCCTCCGTCCCTTCCGCCCTCAATAACAGTATCGCTTTTTGTCATCCTGTTTAGGATGCCCCCGCCCCTGACGCATTGACCCCAATACTGTCGAGAAGAGGATGCAACGACGCAATACATAAGACCCGTCACTACCCCCCTCGATCCGCAGGCCTAAGCGACCCAATTCCACCACATCAGTACAGGAGTTTTGAATCTTCTGAACGGGGCAACCTTGATGATTAAACAGAAATGACCAAGCGGATTGGTCTGCAATGCTTGTCGCGTCAAGATTTGTTTCCTTCCCGCCGAGATCATTTTCCAGATCAACCCTTACCCCAGGGGCCAATTGCTCCCACTGTTGGGGATCATTCCAAATTGCCATCGGGATAAAGTGATCAGGATCGGCGGGATGGGTGGCGAATTCGACACGGTTGGCCCCTTGGCGGATGCTGACCTGCCAGGGGAGATGGCGATATTTAGCGGTTTCGCGGGTAGATTTGAGCGTGCGGAAAAGGCGATCGCTCGATTGGGTCAACTGTTGACGATCTAAAAACCCTTGCCAAGTTACCACGGCAATACCGCCCAAAATACCGATGATCACAATCACGATCAGCATTTCCACCAAGGTAAACCCCTGTTCTCCACCGGCATCCCTGAATCCTGCCATGGCCTCATTTCCTCCGCAAACCCTGAAAAAAAAGACCCCGAAACATCAAGGGTCAGCAATCACCACACCATATCGAATCCCATAGCCCCATTCAGGATGTTGAGCCGCCAGACGGCCGGCCATCTCCGGCTCACCGATGCGGCACAATTCCGTAAGTTGGTCGTAGCCGTCCAATTGGGCCTGAGCTTGAAGGGATTGACGAAGGCGATCGCGCTCCCCCGCCGTCAATTCCGGCCGGCCCCACTGCATCGGATCAACAAACCTTAAAGACTCCATCAAGCCCCCTCCCGTCCCAACAACTTCTCCAACCGCCAACGAATCCCGTGGCTAATCCCCCGCCGGTACTTATCCACCGTGCCTAAATAGAAATAATCCCAAGCAGAAAGCGGCGCGAGAGCGCGGTTAATGAACAACACATCCGCATGACAGGTGAGGGAATAGACAATACAGACAAAACCGAGGGATTCCAAACGGGCTTTAATGGCGGCGATCGCCCCATCATCCTCAAAATAATCCAGGAAATCGTGAAACTCCACCGCAATTTGTTTGATTTTCCCCAGCGTCTCATCGGGAAGGGTTTGAAATAGCTCAATTTCTGCCCCCTCAATATCCACCTTGAGCAAATCCACCCGCTCAATCCCTTGATCTGCCATGAACTGGGGCAGGGTAATGCCCGGAACAGTGATCGTTTCCGTGATCATCGCCGTGGGCAGACGGTGAACACTCCCCGATTCCTCCTGATCCGAAACATTGAACGTGATCGGCTGATTCCTAGAGGCGATCGCATAGTGAAAGGGGCGAATCTGCTCAGTTTTGGGGATGGCGGCGTAAAGATCCGGCATCGCCTCAATGGCATAGCAGGTGCAACCGTAGGCAGCACTTACCTCTTGGGCAAAATAGCCCCGGTTTGCTCCCAAATCAATCACAACAGCATCGCCATCGAGCCAACTGCCGATGAAATGGTGGAGCCGCATCGAAACCAATTGGACAGAATTAAACATGGTGAGCGGAGGTTGGCGAATTCCCCTACCCCAAGGGCCAGGGGATTTTTCTCAACGATACAACCTCCCGCCGAGATTGGCCCCCGAGAACCTGGCGATGGGATTGAGATATTGGGCGATCGCCTCGCCATCAACGCGATCTCGATGATCCATCGGGCCAGGAAAATGTTAAGTTAAGTTTGCAATATGTTTATCTTTGATAAGGCATGGTTATGAGCTTTGCACTTCCGGAATCTGTGAAAGTCTATTCCCAATTTTTTCACCCGATCATGATGTGGGCCCTCTTGGGGCTGTCGATTTACGCCTTCTACCTCGGTTCCCAAAGCCGGAAACTTCGCAAAGCCGACAAGGAAACCCGTAAGGAATTGGTGGGGAAAAACTTCACCAATCGCCATTACCAAGTGGGGGCGATCCTCCTGGCTTTGATGGTCTCCGGCAGTGTGGGGGGGATGGCGATTACCTATATCAATAACGGCAAACTCTTTGTCAGCCCCCATTTGCTCGTCGGTTTGGGGATGACGGCAATGATTGCGATCGCCGCTGCCCTCGTGCCCTTCATGCAAAAGGGCAACGCCATCGCCCGCGCCACCCATATTTCCCTAAATATCATTCTTTTAGGGCTGTTCGGTTGGCAGGCGATCACCGGCATGCAGATCGTCAATCGGATTTTAAGCAACTTCTAGGTAGATTCTGGGGTGGTGTGGATCAGTTGGCGCGATCGCTTCGGCGGCAAAGGTAGCCCCAGGCGATCGTGAAAATCCTTCTGGACGGTGTAGGTGAGCCGGGGGGAAATTTGGCGGACGATTTGGGTGAGGAGGCGATCGCCGGTTTTTTGGATCAAATCCTGGGGCAACTTGTGAATAAAAATGGGGAAATCAATCATCACCTTCAAAGACAAATGCCATTCCACCTTTGTTAGCAACGGGGCAATGGCCGGGTCTACGGGCCAAGGCAATCCCGGCGGCTCCACCGCCGCCAAGGTCATAATCGCCCGATAATCCACCGCATAACCGGGGGGATCATAATCCGGTACTGCGATGCTGTACATATCGTAAATGCCATCGTGGGGCGGGGCCAACACCACCCCCATTTTTGGCTCCACCTCATAACCAAAGGCCCCAAAATGGCCAATGGTGAGCACATAGCCATTTTCCCCCAAAGGCTCCGCTGTCATCGGCTCGGCGCAGCGGCGAAACCAACCCTCGTGGGCATTGAGGTAATCCGCTACAGTAGTCGGGTCACTGTACATATCCATGCCGCCCTGAAATGCCGTAGCAAAGGCAAAAGCAACGTTGCCATTGCTTTCCTCATCTGTTTCCGCCGGTTTAGTCATTGGTTCATCCACAGCGCGGGGAAAATCTTCAGCGGGTTCACGGGATGGCTCTGGATAATGGGACTGCATGGGATACCTGATGTGCCGAACTGCTTCTTCATTTAATCCTAATCTTTAATTTCAGTTTGCAACTGTAGGGAGAATCACGCTATGAAAGCATTTGTTGCGGGTGCTACCGGTCGCACCGGTCGCCAGATCGTCGAAGTATTAACGGCCAAGGGGATTGAGGTGAAGGCTTTGGTGCGCGATCGCGCCAAGGCTGAAACCATCCTCCCCAGTACCGTTGAGTTGATCCTGGGGGATGTCTGTCAGCCTAACCCCTGGCAAAATGCCCTAGGGGATTGCGATGTGGTCTTCTGTGCCACGGGGGCCACCCCTTCTTTAGACTTCACAGAACCCTACCGGGTCGATTACGAAGGCACAAAAAATTTAATCGATGCCGCCCAGATCCATCACATCGAGCGATTTATTTTTGTGTCTTCCCTCTGTGTTTCGGAATTTTTCCACCCCCTAAACCTCTTCTGGCTGGTGCTTTACTGGAAAAAGCAGGCTGAAAAGTACCTCCAACAAAGTGGCCTCAACTATACGATTGTGCGGCCGGGGGGCTTAGTGGATAGCCAGAGCAACGATGGCATTGTGATCGCTGGTGCAGACAAGCTCTTTGAAGGGCGGATCAGTCGCCGTCAAGTGGGGGAGATTGCCGTTGAAGCGTTGTTTCACGAGGTCACGGGGTCGAAAATTCTTGAGGTGGTGGCCCAGCCGGAGGTGGCCCCGCAGGATTGGGGAGATTTGTTTGCCTCGGTGGCCTAGAAGGCGATCGCGAGCATCCCACCTGTGCGGGCTAACTCCAGAAAACCCACCCCCCAGAGGGCGGGGTGGGCGGATTGTAGCAATGGGCGACAACCTCAAAAGCATGACACCGTAAATTGTGAAGTTTTTTATATTTTTTTTATGATTTATGTCAAAACTGCCGGATTTCTGCAATAATCCGTTACGAAAGCCGGTTTTACGGCCTACAGTGGAAGGCTAAAGTGGATGGAAAATGCCACTTCCTAGTACTTTTGCGATCGCCCCCTGAATGACTTTGGATGCTCAACTGTCGATCTGTATTTATGCGAAAACGGAGTCCCTCGTTCACTCCCTGTCTGAACGGTTGGGAGGCGATCGCTATATTTGCCACCCTTTTACAGCGCAAGAACCCTTTTTAAACTTCATTGATCAGCATAAAGGTGATATCGACTGTCTCGTACTCCAAAACACCGAGCAGGAACTGGGGTTGCTCAATTCTCTCTACGGCCAAGGAACCCTCCTGCCCATTGTGATCATTGAACCCCGACAATCCCACAATACGGCCACAGGAGAAAACCTCGAAACCACCGCCGCTGCCATTCCCTACCATTACCACACCGGGGAAGTCTGGCTACTCACCCCCCAGCTTGAACAAATTACCACCGCCATCGATCGCGCCATCTCCAAATTTTTACAACT
Organism: Spirulina sp.; assembly: GCA_011390265.1. Lineage (GTDB taxonomy): Bacteria > Cyanobacteriota > Cyanobacteriia > Cyanobacteriales > Spirulinaceae > Spirulina. Next base: position 7,179 of record JAABSU010000042.1, on the reverse strand, counting down.
GGCCCCCACCTTACCCCCAACACCGGAAGCGGTGCGATCGCTCACCCCCGATTCCCCCAGCTTCCTCCTCGTACAGCAGCGCCGCCTCGCCGACAAGCTCCAAGAGCGGTTAGGCTACATGGGGATCTACTACAAGCGCAACCCCCAAGACTTTTTTCGGAACCTTTCCAAACACGACAAACAAGAACTGATCCGGGAACTGAGCCTTGAATATCGAGAAATTATCCTCAACTATTTTGATCAAGACTATCCCCTCAATCAGCTCATCGATCAAATGGTCAATCGTGCCTTTTTTGCCGATCTTTCCGTTTCGCAAATCTTAGAAATCCACATGAACCTGATCGATGAATTCACCAAACAACTCAAACTCGAAGGCCGCAGCGAGGACATCCTCCTAGACTACCGTCTCGCCCTCATCGATATCATCGCCCATCTCTGCGAAATGTATCGTCGCTCTATTCCCCGCGAAGACATTCCCTTTGAAGTGTTTTCCTGAAGTGACTAATATGGTCTAATGATTCAAGGTCGTTTCTGCTCCTTCTACCCCATTCCTAACCACGATCTATGAGTCCTGCCAAAAAAACCTATGTTCTCAAGCTCTATGTTGCGGGGAATACCCCCAATTCAGCCCGAGCCTTGAAAACCCTCAAAAGCATCCTGGAGCAAGATTTTCAAGGAGTTTATGCTTTGAAAGTTATTGATGTCCTTAAAAATCCTCAACTGGCGGAAGAAGACAAAATCTTAGCAACCCCGACCCTCTCCAAGGTCTTGCCCCCGCCAGTGCGAAAAATCATCGGGGATTTGTCAGATCGGGAAAAAGTCTTAATTGGCTTAGACTTACTTTATGAGGAAATTAATGAAGAATAAAGATCAGAAGTTGCGTGAATGATCAATAGGAAGCATCCTGCGAGCACAGGCAAAAACCCTGTCCTTAATGCAAACCTTACCTCCAATGGCGATATAACCTGAGTTTAGCGATTGTCACTCTCGCAAACACGATACACAAGCACCTGATTATCCAATTATACTGCTGGGATCAATGAACGAATCGATCAACAACGAATCATCACCATCTCAACAGCCGCTCGTGGGTGTTCGCAAGATGCAAACCTTAATTGAGGGCTTTGATGAAATTAGCCATGGGGGGATGCCCATTGAGCGAACAACCCTCGTCAGTGGGACTTCCGGGACAGGGAAAACACTCCTAGCCATCCAATTTCTCTACAACGGCATTAAGCATTTTGGAGAATCAGGAATTTTTGTCACCTTTGAAGAGTCTCCCAATGACATCATCACTAATGCCTATAGTTTTGGTTGGAATCTTCAGGAATTAATCAATGAGGGTAAGTTGTTTATTCTCGATGCTTCCCCCGATCCCGAAGGCCAGGAAGTGGTGGGAAATTTCGATCTTTCGGCATTGATTGAGCGGATTCAGTACGCGATCCGCAAATATAAAGCCAAGCGGGTTTCCATTGATTCTGTTACCGCCGTTTTTCAGCAGTATGATGGGGCTTCAGTGGTGCGGCGGGAAATTTTTCGCCTCGTCGCTCGCCTCAAGCAAATTGGGGTGACTTCAATTCTGACGACGGAGCGGGTGGAAGAATATGGTCAGGTGGCGCGGTTTGGGGTAGAAGAATTTGTGTCTGATAATGTGATCATTATTCGCAATGCTTTAGAAGGGGAACGCCGTCGCCGCACCATTGAAATTCTTAAACTGCGGGGCACAACCCACATGAAAGGGGAATATCCTTTTACGATTACCAATAAAGGGATTAATATCTTCCCGCTGGGGGCGATGCGCTTAACCCAACGCTCTTCCAACGTCCGCATTTCTTCCGGTGTGAAAACGTTGGATGAGATGTGTGGGGGTGGTTTCTTTAAGGATTCGATTATCCTGGCAACGGGGGCAACGGGGACAGGTAAAACTTTGTTGGTGAGTAAGTTTTTACAGGAAGGTTGTAATCAAGGGGAGCGAGCAATTTTGTTTGCCTATGAGGAATCCCGCGCCCAACTGTCCCGCAATGCCAGTTCTTGGGGGGTGAATTTTGAAGAAATGGAGCAAAAGGGCTATTTAAAGCTGCTCTGTAATTATCCTGAATCGGCAGGATTAGAGGATCATTTACAGATGATCAAGTCAGAAATTGAGGAGTTCAAACCGGCTCGGATCGCCATTGATTCCCTTTCTGCCCTGGCGCGAGGGGTGACGAATAATGCGTTTCGTCAGTTTGTGATTGGGGTGACGGGTTATGCAAAGCAGGAAGAAATTACGGGATTTTTTACGAATACAACGGATCAGTTTATGGGATCTAACTCCATTACTGAGTCCCATATTTCGACGATTACGGATTCGATTATTATGCTCCAGTATGTGGAGATTCGCGGTGAAATGTCACGGGCCATGAATGTGTTTAAGATGCGGGGTTCTTGGCATGATAAAGGGATTCGTGAATATAGCATTGATTCGGAAGGGCCGAATATTAAGGATTCTTTCCGGAACTATGAACGGTTGATCAGCGGTTCCCCGACAAGGATTATGGTGGATGAAAAGTCGGAACTGTCGCGGATCGTGCGGGGTGTACGGGATAAGACTGTTGATGATGAATTGATTTAAAAAAATAAAAATAACTCGTGCCATGGCTCTGCCGTGGCACGGTGTTTAGGCGGCTCTGCCGCTCGTAAGGTGGGAGGATGTCAAACCCCTACAAGGGTTTCGCAATAGGCAGGGGTGAGATCTGTAATCCGAGGCAGGACGCAGGCTGCGCCGCTGGCGATGAGTTGGTCGCTGTATTGGGTTTGGCGGGTGGGGTCGCCTTGGACGTGGGGGGGGAGGATGCCGATCGCCAAAAATGGCCGCTCCTCCCTGTCCTGACGGGCATGGTTAACGGTGTGCATATCCCCCACGGTATCCCCCGCATAAAAAACGGGGGTATTGCTACCGGGATCGAGGATCTCCATCACCTGAAACAGGCCCGTGGGGTCGGGTTTGCCGGGGCCATCTTCCATGGCGAAAAGGACGGGATCGTTTAACCCTAAGCGGTGCTTAAGAACGTATTCCGCTGAACCCCGGGTGGCCCCACTAAAAAAGCCCCAGGCAATCCCGGCGGCGGTGAGGCTATCGAAATAATCGGGGGTGACTAAGAGCGGTTCGGTGGTGATGTAGCCATCCCAATTTTGGCCCCGGTAACGGGATTGGAAAAAATCCACGAGGGCCGGATAGTCCAGATCGAGGCTGAGGCGATCGCCCCCCTGCCCTTCATAATACCGATAGATCAATTCCTGGGAAGCTTCCCAGTCGTTATTCCAAATCCCCTCGCTTTTGAGGTCGTCAATATCGTTGTTGGTGGGGCGATAGTTGTTGTTGGTGTAATGCTCCACCGTATCGGCAAGGGCGCGACGATAGGATTGGCCCACATCACGAATCACGCCATCGATATCAAAAATAATCATCATTGTTGGAACAGCCTCGATCTGCTATAGTAGAAAAATTGTCAATTTATAAAAAATCCCAGACAAAACGCTACATTGGAGGTTTTCTTGGACGCAGCGCGATTTACATTAAAAATTCTATGGCTTGATGCTAACGTGGCCATTGCCGTGGATCAAGTGGTGGGTAAAGGGACGAGTCCTCTCACCCCTTACTACTTCTGGCCCCGCAATGATGCCTGGGAGCAACTCAAGTCTGAGCTTGAGTCAAAGCATTGGATCAATGAGGCGGAGCGCATTGCTCTCCTCAACCAAGCCACAGAAGTGATCAACTATTGGCAAGAAGAAGGGAAGCGCACACCAATGAATGTGGCGCAGGACAAATTCCCGGAAGTCGTGTTCACCGGCAGCAATTAAGATCTCCTCTTCTTGCCAGCATTAGAGGGATCCCCCCCTGCCCCCCCTTAAAAAAGGGGGGTTCTGATTATTTAACCCCCTTAAAAAGGGGGGTTCTGATTATTTAACCCCCTTTTTAAGGGGGTCGGCGTAGCCGGGGGGATCCTATGTTGGTGCTAGGGGCGAAAAATTCTTCGCCCCTACGATCCACGATCGCAAAGCCTAGTTTTTGACCATGCCGCCTGCGGCTTGGAAGCGGGAGCGCATCCGGCGCAGAGCTTGCTGGGCTTGAATTTTGCCTTGGCGATCTTCAGCACCAACGGCATTTAATGCCGTTTGGGCTGCTTCATAGTTCGATCGGGCGGTTTCGAGGTCAATGGCACTGCCTTGCTCGGCCCCATTGACGAGGATCGTCACGTGATTGTCTTCCACTTCAGCAAATCCCCCCATCAGGGCGATCGCCTGCCAATCTTTGTCAGCACGTACCCGCATCACGCCAATATCCAGGGCGGTGAGCAGGGGCGCGTGACCGCTGAGAATCCCGACTTGGCCCGTGGTACTGGGCAGAATCACCTCTTGGGCATCCCCTTTCCACACGGTCTTATCCGGGGCAATTACACTTACATTTAAAGTCATCGCTATTTATTCCAGGTTGCCATTCACCAGCCGCCCCGACGGTGGCGGGGCGACTAGAGTTAGTTGTTGAGGACTAAGCTTTTTGCTTCAGCTTTTCAGCTTTGGCGATCGCCTCGTCAATGTTGCCCACCAGGTAGAAGGCTTGTTCCGGCAGGTCATCCAATTCCCCATTCAGGATCATTTGGAAACCCTTGATCGTTTCGTCGAGGGGAACATATTTCCCAGGAGAGCCGGTGAACACTTCCGCCACGAAGAAGGGTTGAGAGAGGAACCGCTCAATTTTCCGCGCCCGATCCACGATGCGACGGTCATCTTCCGACAGTTCATCTAAACCAAGAATGGCGATGATATCTTGCAACTCTTTATAGCGTTGCAGCGTCGATTGCACCGCCCGCGCCGTGTTGTAATGCTCATCGCCAACAATATTCGGCTGAAGCATCGTTGAAGTAGAATCCAAGGGATCTACAGCGGGATAAATCCCCTTCGAGGCCAAGCCACGGGAGAGCACCGTCGTCCCATCCAAGTGGGCGAAGGTGGTGGCAGGAGCCGGATCGGTCAAGTCATCCGCAGGGACATAGACCGCTTGGATCGAGGTAATCGAACCTTCTTTGGTGGAGGTGATCCGCTCTTGAAGATCGCCCATATCCGTCCCTAAGGTGGGTTGATAACCCACCGCAGAGGGCATCCGACCTAAGAGCGCAGATACTTCTGCACCGGCTTGCACAAACCGGAAAATGTTGTCAATGAACAGCAGTACGTCCTGCTTGTTGGCATCGCGGAAATGTTCTGCCATCGTCAAAGCCGACAGCCCAACACGCATCCGCGCCCCCGGCGGCTCGTTCATCTGCCCATAAACCAAGGCAATTTTCGATTCGTTGAGGTTCTCAGCGTTGATCACCCCAGATTCAATCATTTCGTTGTAGAGGTCATTACCTTCGCGGGTGCGTTCGCCCACGCCACCGAAGACGGAGACCCCACCATGGTTGATGGCGATGTTGTTGATCAATTCCATCATGATCACAGTTTTGCCCACACCCGCGCCGCCAAACAGGCCGATTTTGCCGCCCCGACGGTAGGGAGTGAGGAGGTCAATCACCTTAATCCCGGTTTCAAAAACCGTGGGTTTGGTGTCGAGTTCCGTGAATTTGGGCGCACTGCGGTGAATGGGGGCAGTGCTTTCAGCGTTCACATCCCCTTTGTTGTCCACGGGTTCGCCGAGGACGTTAAAGATCCGTCCCAAGGTGGCTTTCCCCACGGGCACGGAAATGGGAATCCCCAAATCTCGGACTTCCATGCCACGCACTAAGCCATCGGTGTTGCTCATGGCAACAGCTCGGACTTGGTTATCACCGAGGAGTTGTTGCACTTCACAGGTGAGGTCTACGGTGTTACCGGCGGCATTTTGGCCGGTGATCCGCAGTGCGTTGTAAATTTGCGGCATTTTGCCGATGGGGAATTGGGCATCGACGACAGGGCCGATGACTTGAGTAATTTTGCCTACGTTAGTCGTTTCTGTTGTGGCTACCATGCTCAGATTTGCTATACAGTCTTTAGGTGGGTCTTAACGGGTATTGCGTGGGCCTTGACCGACCATGCGATCCCCTGTTGAGGGGCAAGGAAGTCATTGCACCAGCTTGGGGAAACTTTTAAGCGGATGTGAAATTTTCCACCCTACAGATTATCATTGTTTCGCCCTCTTCCTTCCATTTCGCGGAATCAAGATTGGGGGCGATCGCCCCCGATCATCCCTGATCCTCACGGTTTATTTCTGGAGGCGATCGCCTCAGTTGCTTAATCATTCCCTGGGGGAGAATTTCCCCTCCCCTGCCGTAGCACACACCCCGCTAGCTAGTATATTGAAAGGAACGCCCTCCCTTTCCGGTGGAGAGAAGTGCTGCGTTCTGCCTTGGCCCCTGTGCTGATGGAGCGTTTTCCTGCTTGAGTCAACTTGATGAAACAGACGAACCAGCCCCTACATCTCGAATTTGACACCGACCGTGCCTATATCCCCATCATCTACGATGAGCGAGAGGTGGGGTTTTGTACGCCGGAAATTGCGGCGCGGATCGTGGAAACCCTCAATGAAGATGAGCAACTCCACGAGGATAACGAGACGTTAACCAAAGCGCTACAAATGGTTTGTCGGGATTTGCTCAAAAAGACCGGCGGCAACCCCGCCAACGTCACCCGGTTGATGGAGCGGTATTTGGAAAACGCCAAGCGGCCGGAATTTGGCACACGGGCGATCGCCTTTTTACTGCGCGATCGCCAGCAAGAACTCGATGTTAGCGATAAAGAATTTGTCTTTTTTTGCAACTCCTATCGCCTTTCCCCTCAAGAATTGCGGGATATCTATCGCGGCAAGGATATCACCGACAATCAACTTAAAGTCCTCTCCCGCATTCTCGGTAAATCCGTCGAAGACCTCCGGGATATCCGCGACGGCTTTAGCAACAAAGAAATGAACACCCTAGCTCGGATCCTCGGCACATCGGCCCAGGAACTCACCGAACTCCTCAAGTAAGCTAGCGAAATCCCAGATCCGTCCCCTTGCCGCCGTGAACCAGGGCTAGTTTTTCGTAACGTTTCGCGTGTTCAATCAATTCAGCCGCCTGAGCATCAGAGACGGAACGCACCAGTTTAGCGGGAATCCCCACCATGAGCGATCGCGGCGGCACATCTTTCGTCACCACACAGCCCGCCCCGATGATACTCCCCGCCCCC
>JAABSU010000041.1 GCA_011390265.1 Spirulina sp. | reverse complement strand
CAACAAAGTGAAGCTGGCCTTTGATGCTCAGGATCAACTGGTGCGATCGCTCGTTTCCATGGGCAGAGCCGCCACCGGCCGCCTGATGTTGCGCTCCATGCTCCTGCAAACGATTAAAGTTTCCGTCAAACTCACCGCCGCCGAAGAAAGTAGCCTCTTCCTCCTCGATGGCAATGGCGCTGTCACCGAAAGCATTTTGGCCCGGGGGGCCACAATTCGCGAACAGCGAGATCACCTGATTGGCAAAGTCCTCAACGATGGCCTTGCCGGTTGGGTCGTCCGCCATCGTCAAACCGGCCGCATCGACGACACCCGCACCGATGAGCGCTGGATGACATTCCCCAACCAGCCCTATACCGTTGGCTCTGCCCTCTGTGTCCCCATCCTGCGGGGCAAAGTCCTCCTCGGCATCCTCACCCTCACCCACCCCGAACCCCATCACTTCACGCCGGCCCTGGCGGAATTGATGGAAATGTGCGCCACCCAAATGGCGTTAGCCTTAGACAATGCCCGGCTCTATATGCTGGAGCATCAAAAACAAGAAACCCAACGTCAGGAAGACGAAGAAACCGAGGATGAATCCAAAGATCTGTCCCAAGTTGGCATTTTTATCATTGCCGATAACGGTAAATTTCTCTATGCCAATCCCAGGGTTGCTCAGATTTTTGGCTATGAATTTGGGGAGTTGGTTATTTTAGAATCCATTTTAAAACTGGTGGCCACGGTGAATTATCACCAAGTGGCAGAGCAGATGCAGCAATGTTTCCAAGGTTTTAATCCGGTGCTGGCCTGTCAATTCCAGGGTCAACGGAAAGATCGCCGCGTTATTAATGTCGAAGCCTACGGAACCCGCACAAAGTTTTATGGCAAATACGTGATCATTGGTGTTTTAAGCTTAGTTTAAGTGCTAAGTTAAGCCGCTCAACAGCAGATCCGCAATCGATACCAGGTCTGTTTGGCTTAAGCTTGGAACAGCATTAATCCTGATCTCCCTCCCTATGCTTGAAACCCTCCAAACCCAGCTTTATACCCTCTCCCAATATGCCAATCAATTGGTGACAGCCCAACTGGATCACATCACGCTCTTGAGTGTGTCGCTGATTTTTTTAGCGGGACTCTTCACGAGCCTCACCCCCTGTATGTTGTCAATGTTGCCGATTACGGTGGCCTATATTGGCGGCTATGAATCCCAAGGGCGGGGGGTGGCTTTGGTGCAATCGGCGTGGTTTGCCCTTGGGTTGGCGACGACGTTGGCGGGGTTGGGGATGGCGGCGGCGGGATTGGGGCGGGTTTATGGCCAGGTGGGGGTGGGGTTGCCTTTGGTGGTGAGTGCGATCGCCATTCTCATGGGCTTAAATTTGCTGGAAATTATCCCCCTCCGCTGGCCCAATTGGGGCGGGGGGGACTGGATTGGGGAACACCTGCCTTCGGGGGTGCGATCGTACCTGTTGGGGCTGACCTTTGGCTTAGTCGCTTCCCCCTGTAGCACGCCGGTTTTGGCGACGCTGTTAGCCTGGGTGGGCAGTCGGCAAAACCTAGCCCTCGGGGCGGTGTTGTTGTTGGCCTATGCCTTGGGCTATGTGTTGCCCTTGGTGTTGGCGGGAACGTTCACCGGGACGGTGAAGCAATTGCTCAGTTTGCGGCGGTGGTCGGGGTGGATTAATCCGGTGAGTGGTGGGGTGTTAATTAGTTTTGGGGTGTTTTCGCTGCTTTCACGCTTGGTTTAGCCCTCAGCCGCGAGACGATGGCGGGGAATGCTGTGGGTGAGAAAATCCTTCGCCAAAAACGTATTGGGAAAAATCGCTTGGGCTTGGGCTAACAAATCCCCCAATTGAATCGCGTTCCCCGGTGCATAGCGGGGGCTGAAATGGGTGAGGATCAATTGCTGCACTTGGGCGAGATAGGCCACTTGGGCCGCCATCGTGGAGGTGGAATGGAGGCGATCGAAGGCCATTTGAGCATCCTCATGGGCAAAGGTGGCCTCATGGATCAACACATCCGCCCCCTGAGCCAGTTCCACGGCATTGTCACAAAACACTGTATCTGTGCAATAAACCACCGTCCGCCCCGCTTCCGGCGGATCACATAAATCACTGCCCTTAATGGTGCGGCCATCCTCCAGAGTGACGGTTTTACCCTGTTTTAACGCGCCGTAGAGGGGGCCGGAGGGAATGCCGAGGGCACTAGCTTCTTCCACCCGAAACCGGCCGGGGCGGTCTTTTTCCGCGAGACGGTAGCCATGGGCGGGAATCCGGTGGGTGAGGAGGGCGCAGGTGACTCGAAACTCCTCATCTTCATAGACCACCCCCGGCTGGATCGGATGGACATTGACCCGGCGGCCAATATCCATGTAGGAATATTTGCTGGCGCTGGCGATGTAGTCCTTGAGGCCGGGGGGGCCGTAGATGTCGATGGTTTGGCCCGTACCGGCGAGGCCACAACTGGCGATCAAGCCCATCAGGCCATAGATATGATCGCCATGCATATGGGTGATGAAGATGCGGCGAATCTGGGAGGGGCGGATGTCGCTGCGCAGCAGTTGGTGCTGGGTGCCTTCGCCACAGTCAAACAGCCACACCTCGGCCCGTTGGGGTAGGCGCACCGCCACACTGGAAACATTGCGCGATCGCGTCGGTACACCGGAACTGGTTCCTAAAAAGGTTACATCCACAAGCTTGAGTCCATCAGGGCAAATAGTTCTATCATCCCCTGATCCTCCCCGCTTCGACAAGACCGCTGACAGGGGCAGGGAGTTGGGTTAGAATCGCAGTGGTGTGAACGATACATCCCCGCATCTGCCGATTTTTGTCAGTCTTCTCCTTAAATATGCGGAGAGTTGAAGTGCTTTATGCTACTTACTCTTCTTCAGAAAATCGCCAAATTTGCGGTCTTTTTTTTTGGTGAGAGCTTTTAAAATAGAGTTGTTAGGATTTTTTAACAAGCTTGACAACATTCACAAACCTTACAAAACTTCCCCGCTCCCCCCGCAAAGATCATGTTACAGCGAGCACTTACCCCTAACCCCCTATTTCGCCCGACACAGGTTCTCAATCAACTCCGTAGCGGTCAAGTTTTTTATGTGAAGGCACGGCAGGGTAACGGCATGATTATTTGCCACCCCCACTATGCGGAGGTGGTGGGCCCTGGGGCGTTAGTGGGGGGCGTGGTGGATTTAGACTGTGCTCGTTTAATTCCCTTGGGCAATGCCGCCCTCACCTACCCTGAAAATTTCCAGCGCAAATATAAAGCCTTTCACGCCCGCAGCCAATGGATTGAAGCAACGCGCAAAGCGGTGGATTGTCCCGTACCCCTGAAGCGGGCGCGGCGCATTGTGGTGATGATGCGGCAATATTTTGGGCCACGGGCGATCGCCGAAATTCCCGACGAAGTATTGGGTAATATTGTCGGCGTTTTTCCCCAAACTATCGCCATGGCTCGCCAGAGTCTTCGCCGTAGCCAACGCCCCGCTCCGCCGGCCCCCCGCCCAACGGTGACCAGTCATATTGATTAAGCATAAATACTCATTAAAAAATGTTTTTGTGATGAGAATCACCCCGAAGTTTTTTCCGCAATTTCTACCTGTGGGGAGGGCCCCCTTCCCCCTATAATAGTCTCGGCGGTAAAGCGCACAAACCGCACGGATGGCTCATCCAGTAGGCGGCCCAGAAGTAACTGTAGGAAAAACCTAATGGGAAAAACCTTGGTCAATAGGACTCACCTGTTGGTGCAAGATGATGTTAACTATATTCTTGCCGAACAGCCCAAACCTGTCCAAGAACGCTTTGAGACCTGTAATTTAATGCCCGATCTTCTCGCTTACGTTTTAAGCCGGATTCCTAATCTTTATACTGTTTGTGAAGAAAATGATTCTTTGGGTCTTTCCCCCATTGCTCACGAATCCGCCCAACGACAACTAGAACGAGAAGCCCTGATTTATCAAGGCATTTATTGTGTCCTTGAAAAAAGTCAAAACCCCCAACGTCCGGAACCTGCCCAGAACCAAATCGCCCAGTCTCCTGGGGTGCATCGTCTCCGGCAGTAGATTTTCCTAAATCCTCAAGGTGCAAAAAAAAGGGAGCCGATGGCTCCCAATTTTTTTGGTAAGGGGGCGATGCCCCTAGCTCGCTGTTGCCGGTTTTTGGCTGGCGGGACGAGGTGTGTTGAGAGAGAGTTGGTTCGTATTTGCTTCTTCTTGCAAAGGGACAAATTCAATGTGATTTAACAAAGTGGTGACAAAGGCAAACACTAAAAAGGGCAACGACAGCACAACCACAATCCCAATCGTTAAAAAGGCATAGGCTTGGCGCGTACTGCTCCAGATCGCGAGGGTGGTGGCCAGGGAGATAAAAATGACAATCAGCCAAATAATAATTTGGCCGTAGATGTCCCCAAAGGTGAGGGTGCATCGCATCCGGTAGATCTGTTGCTCGTTATCCATGAAACTCCTATATGAGTTGACATCCTCCCCGACCTAAAGGCACGGGGATCCCCAGTCTGCCCACATTAAGTGGACTCCTGATGGGTAGACAGACAAGCAACTGCCCCAGATCGAGGTCTAACACTGCTTAACACCTGTCCATTTAGGTCGGCTTGCCCAGCCGCCAAAACATTAAGTCTCAATGGTGCCATGATACCATAGACAGGGAAAACTGGATCAACAAATTGGATGAGAAAAGCCGCCCTAAAAGGCTTGTCCTGAGCTTGCCAAGGGGGCGGGGCTTCAGACCCATTAATTTTGGTGATTTAAATCCATCAAGAGGTTATGGCGTGATTGTTGGGATTGTCGGTTTGGGGTTAATCGGTGGCTCTTTGGGGCTGGAGTTGCGATCGCAGGGTTATCGCGTTTTAGGGGTTTCCCGCCAGGCCGCTACCTGTGAACGGGCAATGGCACGGGGGGCGGTGGATGGGGCGGCGGTGGATTATGGCATTCTGGCTTCAGCGGATCTGGTGTTCCTCTGCCCTCCCATTGGGGCGATTCCCGCTACCCTCACCCAACTTCTGCCCCACCTCCAGCCCCAGGCGATCCTAACGGATGTGGGATCGGTCAAAGCAAGCATTGTGGAGGCGATCGCCCCCCATTGGCCCCGCTTTATTGGCGGCCATCCCATGGCCGGCACGGCAGATCAAGGCATTGAAGCGGCTCACTTGGGCCTGTTTCGCGACGCTCCCTATATTCTCACTCCCACCGCTACAACTCCCCCCGACTGTGTGGAGGCGGTGGCGGAAGTGGTGCAATCCCTCGGCAGTCATCTCTACACCTGTAGCCCCACCGAACACGATCAAGCCGTCGCCGCCATTTCCCATTTACCCGTTTTCGTCAGCGCTGCCCTAATCGCCAGTTGTGACCAAGAACCGAACCCCAAGGTGCGCGAACTGGCCCAACAGTTCGCCAGTTCTGGGTTTCGGGATACGAGCCGGGTGGGGGGCGGTAATCCAGAATTGGGGCGGATGATGGCACAATACAATGCAACGGCCTTGGGGCGATCGCTCCGAGCCTATCGCGATCGCCTCGACCACCTGATCACCCAACTGGAACAGCAAAATTGGGATCACTTGGAAGCCTTCCTCACCGCCACCGCTGCCGCCCGCCCTGCCTATGTTGCCCCCCACCCTCCTCCATCTCCTCCAACTGACCAGCCCAGCCCTACCGGTGGGAGCCTATAGCTATTCCGAAGGGCTAGAGGCTCTAGTGAATGGTGGACAATTACCCACAGGGGAAGCCCTGCGGGGTTGGTTGGTGCAGCAGTTGCGCCATGGTTCGATTCGCATCGATGGGGCGGTATTATTGCGGGCCTATGCCGCCGCTCAACGGGAGGATCACTCTCAGGTTAACCATTGGAATCAATGGCTGGGGGCAATGCGGGAAACCACAGAATTACGCCAATCCAGCCAACAAATGGGGCGATCGCTCCTCAAACTGTTTGCCGAAATAGCACCAGATTCCCCGGATTGGCTCGCGGTATTAAACGATCCCTGCCAATGGGCGATCGCCTTTGCCCTCGCCGCCTCCCAATGGCAAATCCCCCCAGATTTAACCCTGCTAGCCTATCTGCAAACCTGGGCCACCCATAGCCTCAATGCCGGGGTGAAGTTAATTCCCTTGGGTCAAACCGAAGGGCAACAGCTTTTACACAGCTTAGGGGCAGAATTGAGCCAAGCCAGGGAAGCCATAACCCAACTTGAGGATCAAGATCTCGACAGTTGCGGCTGGGGTCTGGCGATCGCCAGCATGGCCCACGAAACCCAATACACCCGCCTCTTCCGCAGTTAAACCAAGATTTCTTGTTACTTGAGTTTACCTAGTGATGTTCACTTGAAGATGGTATCTCTACCCAATCCTTGAACGTAAACAAGCCATGGAAATAAAAATCGATGATCTTACTGGTTCTGAAATTGCTCATTTTATTGCAGAGCACGTCAAAGAAATGGAGGTTGTTTGTCCTCCAGATAGTCAATATGCCCTTGGTGTAGAAGGTTTAAGGCATTCAGATATTACAGTTTGGACAATTTGGAATCAGGGTCAGTTATTAGGCTGTGGTGCAATTCAAGTGTTAAATTCTCATCATGCTGAACTGAAATCGATGCGTACAATCACTCCCCATTTAAGAACAGGAATTGCATCAAAATTACTGGAGCATATTTTAGCTGAAGCCAAGCTAAGAGGATATCAAAAAATCAGCCTAGAAACTGGCTCAATGCCATTTTTTGAACCAGCACGTAAGTTATACGAAAAATATGGATTTCAATACTGTGTGCCTTTTGGTAAATACCACGAAGACCCAAACAGTGTTTTTATGACTCGAAATTTATAAATTTTTTGCAACTCATATAAGCTCGATATCTCTCCTTTTCCACACCCAGGAGGAATAATTTGTTAATCTCATTTCAGTGATTTGTTTATCTCATTTAAGTTTGCCATGACCATCGCTCCGCTCTCCTGGACAGAACTCGCCGCCCTTACGGAATTTAACCCCGATCCCATCAACGGCCCCACCAATCCCCAAGCTTTACTCCGACTCTTCGGCCAACCGGAAAGCGCCGTCCGCGTCACCCTCTACCGCGATAACCATGCTTGGTGTCCCTACTGCCAAAAAGTTTGGCTCTGGTTGGAGGAAAAACAAATCCCCTACCGGATTAAAAAAGTGACGATGTTTTGCTATGGGGAAAAAGAACGGTGGTACAAGCAGATTGTGCCGTCGGGAATGTTGCCCGCCCTTGAATTGGATGGCCGGATCATTACCGAAAGTGATGATATTTTGCTCGCCCTAGAACAGGCTTTTGGCCCCTTGGTATGGGGTATGGAAGATCCCCAAGTGATTGCCCTGCGGCGTTTGGAGCGGCAGTTGTTCCGGGCTTGGTGTCGGTGGCTCTGTTCCCCCACCCGTACCTTAGACCGGGATCAAGTGCTGCGGGAACAGTTTGAGGCGGTGGTTGCCCATGTGGAAACGGCCCTTGCCCAAACCCCCGGCCCCTACTTTTTGCCCGAATTTAGTACGGCGGATGTGGTGTTTACGCCCTATGTGGAGCGAATGAATGCCAGTTTGTACTATTACAAAGGCTATTCGCTGCGGGAGGTGAATCCTCACTTGGGGGCTTGGTTCGATGGTTTAGAAAGCCGCTCCACCTATCGCGGCACGCAAAGCGATTTCCACACCCACGCCCATGATTTACCGCCACAAATGGGGGGCTGTTATGGCAATGGCACGGCGGCGGCGTTGGCGAATCAGGGGCGGGTGAATGGGGGGCCGTGGTTGGGGTTGCCGGATGTGGCTTATCCGGAACCGGAAAATGCTCGCCAGGAGGCGTTACAACGGGTTTTGAAGCATCGGGAGACGTTGATCTCTGTTAATCCCGTAGAAGATGGGGTGTTTGATCTTGCCCTGCGCTGTGCTTTAACCCAGATGATGACGGGGGAGGATTGCCCGCCGTCGCCGGAGGCTGATCTGGGGTTGCGGTATCTGCGCGATCGCATCAGTGTGCCCCGTGATATGTCCATCTATGCGGCGAAACGGTTGCGGGCGGCTCTGGAAGCGACGGCGGCTTTGGTGGGCGATCGCCCCGGCCCAGAAATCCCCATCCAACACCGCCGCGATCAAAGTTCTATCCCTTTCGCCCATGCCTAGGGTTTTAGCTCTGAAGTCCCTAGAACCTCCTGCCAAGCTTGGAGCGTGGCGAGCAATTCCGCTTCACTGGGGCGGGGGTTGGGTTTGAGGTTGAGTAAGGCTTGAATCGCTTGGGGGGATCTGCCCTGGGCGATCCAAGCGGCTCGCAGTTCTTCATGGGTCATGGGCGCGGGGCCAAAACCGAGGCTTTCTTGGAGTTGTCGTTGTGCCTCTGGGGTGAGGAGGTCGAGAGCAAAGCGATGCTGTTTTGCTCTGCTTAACACCGCTGCGAGGGCTTCGATATAGGCCTGACTGTTGTTTTCTGGGGGAACGGGAGGGATTTGCACCGGCCCAAAGCGACGATTGAGGGCGGCGATCGCCACCACCGCTAAAATCCCCCCTTGAATCGCCATCGGCAACAGGGGCGTTTGGGCTAAATAGGCCCAAATATTGCCAGGTGTCGGATCGGCATCGGCAGGAGCGGGATCACGATAGCCATGAATATATTCATCCACCCACACCGGCCGGGCGGTAAAGTCTACTCCCTCCCCCAATTCTGCCCCGGGTTGGAGTACCAAATGGGCTAATAGCTGGAAGTTGGCGGGGTGATCCTGGTAGGCATTGGCCGCTAAAAAGGGCGTGGTGACGGCAATAATTTCCCCCTCGCCCCGCTGTTCTCGCCACACCACTGCCCCGAAGCGATCGCCCCACAGCGCATTTTCCCCCCCTGACCGACGGCGGCGCGTCTCCACCCGCCCCAATCCCCAGGGGGTCATGATTGCACTACGAAATTTCGCCCCCGTCACCGGCTGCTCTACCCCCACGGCGATCAGCGTATTCCCCGCCTGTACCCAATCCTGTAACTCCCAATCCGCAGTTAAGGAACGGGGACGGCTATAAATTTGGATCAAAACACTGCCTTCGGGTTGATCAAGTTCCATGGCTGGCCGTCGCCACCGGCTGATCGTCGCCCCTTGGGTTTCCATCCAGCTATACCAAGCCCCATAACCACTAGGGCCACGGGTATAGGTGGAGCCGATGTGATCAGGAACTTGGGCAGGGGCCAAGAGTAGCCCCACCAGGAGGAAGATGCCGAGGGCGATCGCCCCCAAAATTTGCCAACGCTTAAAACGATTCATCACCTCTTCCCCGTTCCCTGTTCCCTATTCCCCGTTCCCAACTCCCCATAGGCCCGCCAACACTGTTCAAATAATTGATCATTGGGCAACGTTTCCCCAAATCGTAAACCCTGGTGCATCGTCAGCAGCGTTAAATAGGGATCAGGGCGGGGCAGGTTTTGAATGGCTTCGACATATTCGCCATCGGTGCGGCTGGGGAGATGGGGGGCAATGCCGCGATCGTGGAGGGTTTGCAGCATTCCCCCATAGAGGCAGAGGCAAGCCTTTTGGAAGTTGCCTTGACGGTAGTAGGTTTGAGCTTGCGATCGCCATTCCTCTGCCGTATATTGCTGGGTTTTATCCAGATCCTGCACAGGGCGATTCCCCCGGTTTTGAGATTGCTGCCAATAGGGGCGTAACAGTCGCCACAACACCCAAGCGCCCCAAGCCGTCAAAGCCCCAATGCCGCCCCAAGCCACCACCCGCCCCAATATTCCCCAGGGCAGTTCCGTGAGCCAATTCGGCACATTAGGATCATCGGGAACTGGGGCCTGCTGCATTTGCCAAGCCCACCACTCGGCAACCTGCTGCTGCACCTGGCCCCACCGCCAACCCAAGCCATCTTTTGCAAACTCACTCATGATCTCATGATCAACTGTTGATTCAGAATATCGCTATCCTAAACGAAAAAATGCCAGCATAAGGCTGGCGGTGGATAGAATGTTGAGAGGTTGGAGGGCGAAAAATTTTTCGCCCCTACGGCTAAAGAATTGTAAGGTGGGCAATGCCCACCCTACTTAAGCGTGAACCTTAAGAATGGACGGTTTCTTTCACCAACTTATCCCAGCCCAAATCCTTGAGATTATTGTTCCGACGCAGGGGACGGGTCGCCAATTCGAGGATATCGCGGGCATTGGTAAAGCCGTGGATTTGGGCAAAGGTAAACTCTACCGACCATTTCGTATTAATGCCCCGCGCTTCCAAAGGATTAGCGTGGGCCATTCCGGTAATGACTAAATCCGGTTGTAGCTCATCAATGCGCTGCAATTGATTGTAATTATCCGGTTTTTCGACAATGCGCGGCAACGGTACGCCCATTTCATTACAGGTTTTTTCGAGGAAATCCAATTCCGCTTTTTGGTAGCGTTTATCCATGTAGGGAATGCCGATTTCCGGGCAGGTCATGCCGCAACGGATCAGGAAGCGGGCGAGGGAAATTTCTAGGAGATTATCCCCCATGAAAAAGACCGATTTGCCCCGCACTAACTCCAAATAATCCTCTAGGCTTTCCCAAATTTTCGCCTCCCGCTCCGCTAAACCTTGGGGTTCAATATTAAACACCGAGCAAATTTTTTCAATCCAAGCCCGCGTCCCATCCGGGCCAATGGGGAAGGGAGAGCCGATCAGTTTGGTTTTGCGACGGCGCATCAACGTTGTGGCAGTACGGGAAAGGAAAGGATTCACGCCACAGGTGTAGTAACCCTCTTCAATCACCGGCAATTCTGTATAACGTTTCGCGGGCAACCAGCCGGAAACCTTAATCCCCTGTTTTTTCAATTCCAAGGTGAGATTTGTCACGACGGGATCGGGGAGCGAACCAAATAAGACCAAAGGAGGATGATCGTGATATTCCGCATCAGATCGGGTCACTTCTTCTTTCTGGCGGCCAAAGTTAAGCAGTTTTTGAATGGCGTTGCGGTCTTCCTTATCTTCGGATTTCACCTCTGCATTGGTGGGGCAACGTTGGGCCATGGCGGCGAGGACGGTATCTTCCCCCTGGGTAAAGGCATAGTCGAGGCCATTGGCACGGGCAACAACGATGGGAATCCCTAATTCTGCCTCAAGTTTGGGGGCGATGCCCTCCATGTCCATTTTAATAATTTCGGTGGTGCAAGTGCCGATCCAAACGATGACGCTGGGATTGCGATCGCGCTTAATTTGCTCGCACAACCGTTTCAATTCCTCATAATCATTTAACTGGGCCGAAATATCCCCCTCTTCCAGTTCCGCCATCGCATAGCGGGGTTCGGCAAAAATCATCACCCCCATGGCATTTTGGAGGAAATAACCACAGGTTTTTGTCCCGACAACGAGGAAAAAGCTATCTTCAATTTTTTGATAAAGCCAAGCAACGCAGCTAATCGGGCAAAAGGTATGGTAATTGCCGGTTTCGCATTCAAAGTTTAAAGCACTGGGTTGTTCTTGAGCGACGGTCATGGGGTTAGCTCCTGAAGGTAAAAGTGGGAAGTGGGGAGTGGGAAGTGGGGAGAATAGTAGGTTGTGGCATGATCCCCCCCAGCCCCCCTTTAAAAGGGGGGGGAAGAGTAAGTAGGTAGGTTCAATTATCTTGTAGACGGGTTTCGACTTCGCTCAACCCTCAAATCCTTGCTGGATAAAGAGTCTAGCTGATTGAGCGGAGTCGAAATCAGCGGCGGGTGTGACGTTTGATTAGTCCCGGCTACTTAGAGCGGGGTGGGTTTTGCCCACTAAACCATCATCAAATCGGGTTCGGCGGTGTGTTGGGGGGCATCCGCTGGGGGATTGAGGTAGTAATCGGAGAGGAGGGCGAAGAGATCCCGGTCTTGGGCATCGTTGGGAACGACCCCTTCAGGATTGGCGAGGATCTGATCCGCAATGCTCAGGTAGTAATCGCAGACATAGTTCAGGGAAGGATCGCGCTCGGCCATTTCAAACAGCGTTTTACCCTTAACGCGGGAAACCCGGATATCTTCGATCAGGGGCAATACTTCCAACACCGGCATCGGGACGGCTTCGATATATTTCTCAATCAGATCCCGCTTAGAGGTGCGGTTGCCGATTAGGCCGGCGAGGCGGAGGGGATGGGTGCGGGCTTTTTCCCGGACGGAGGCGGCGATGCGGTTGGCGGCAAAGAGGGCATCAAAGCCGTTGTCCGTGACGATCATGCAGTAATCAGAATAATTCAGCGGCGCGGCAAAACCGCCACATACTACGTCACCCAACACATCAAAGAGGATGACATCGTACTCATCAAAGGCGTTGAGTTCTTTTAAGAGTTTGACGGTTTCCCCGACGACGTAGCCGCCGCAACCGGCTCCAGCGGGGGGGCCACCGGCTTCGACGCAATCCACGCCGCCATAGCCTTTGTAGATCACATCTTCGGGCCAGATGTCTTCGTAGTGGAAATCTTTCTCTTGGAGCGTGTCGATGATCGTGGGGATGAGGAAGCCGGTGAGGGTAAAGGTGCTGTCGTGTTTGGGGTCGCAGCCGATCTGTAAGACCTTTTTGCCCCGTTTGGCGAGGGCAACAGAGATGTTGCAACTGGTGGTGGATTTGCCGATGCCGCCTTTGCCGTAAACCGAAACTCTCATGGGGTGTTCCTCTTGTGATCGATGGGGGTTCGTTGCGTTGTTGTTTTGCATTATTGACGAATTATTCGGGGCTGGGAAGGGGGGGCAATTTTGAAAATTGCTGTAAACCGGCGTAATTCAATTTTTTAAAGCTTAAAAGCCTTTTAAATCGATGAGAATCTTTAAAAACCTTGATTATTTTGGTTTTTCTTATTTTGAATCACTCTTTTTAATAAAAAGTGACAATGGCAAAATATACCCAAAATAAACCAACTCTCGCGTTGTTTAAAGTATAAATACTTAGAAAAAATCAACAAATCAAAGGGAAGCGATCGCCCCCCAACCCTATAACCAGCAAGATCCTGACTAAAATTACGCTTAAAAGGTCGGCCCGTGATCCCCACGGAAAATCTCCCCCCAAAGCCCCGCGATTATCCCTTGGGTAAATATTGGTTAATTTTTTCCCGTTTTCCCGTTACAGAGGGGGCTGGCCAATCTCACCCCCCCTATGGCAGATTAAACAGAGACCCTTTGCCCCGTTCATGCCATGACCCGACCCCAATCTGAATCCATTGCCCGATCGCTCTTTTTCACGATCCTGGGGCTGACGGCGTTTGTGTATCTGCTGCGGGGGCTGAGTTGGCTGTCATTTTTGCCCGGTGGCATCCTCTGGTTATTGCTCCTGAGTGCGATCGCCTCCGGCATTTTTTACGCCATTGAGCGCACCCGCCGGTTTTGATCCCGTCACAATTCTTGAAAAATCCTCTGGCCATGCTAGGGATCTCTAGCGGTGGCGTAAACTGGGGAAGAGATATGAGAGAGAAGGTGATTATGGATTCCGCCGCGCTGTGGCAACGCTATCAAGATTGGTTGTACGTTCACGCCGACCTCGGCCTGTACCTCGATATCAGCCGGATGCGCTTTGATGACTTTTTTCTCAAGGCGATGCTCCCGAAGTTTGAAAAAGCCTTTCAAGCCATGGATGCACTAGAAGCGGGGGCGATCGCCAATCCTGATGAAGATCGCATGGTGGGCCATTACTGGCTCCGCAATCCTGATCTGGCTCCCACCCCGGAAATGAAAGCCGCCATCACCGATACCTTAGCGGCGATCGCCTCCTTCACCACCGCTGTCCATAGCGGCGCAATCAAGCCCCCCCACGCCCCGAAATTCACCGATATTCTCTCCATCGGCATCGGCGGCTCCGCCCTCGGCCCCCAATTCGTCGCCCAGGCCCTCGCCCCCGTCGATGCGCCCCTCAACCTCCATTTCATCGACAACACCGACCCCGCCGGCATTGAGCGCATCCTCGCTCAATTGGGCGATCGCCTCTCTAGCACCCTCGTCCTCGTCATCTCCAAATCCGGCGGCACACCGGAAACCCGCAACGGCATGGTGGAAATCCAAGCCGCCTACCAAGCCAAGGGCCTGGATTTTCCCCGTTATGCTGTGGCCATTACCGGAGAAGGATCTAAATTGGAGGCGATCGCCAAAAGCGCCAACTGGCTCACCACCTTCCCCATGTACGACTGGATCGGGGGGCGCACCTCAGAAATGTCCGCCGTTGGTTTAGTGGCCGCCGCCCTCCAAGGCATTAACATCACCGCCTTCCTCCAGGGGGCCAAGGTGATGGACGAAGCCACCCGCAGCGCCGATTTACGCCAAAACCCTGCTGCTTTATTAGCCTTTGCCTGGTATTTTGCGGGTAATGGTAAAGGCGCAAAAGATATGGTAATCCTCCCCTATAAAGACAGCCTCGCCCTGTTTAGTCGCTACCTTCAGCAGTTGGTGATGGAATCTTTGGGGAAAGAGAAAGACCTTGATGGCGAAACCGTTTATCAGGGCATTGCCGTCTATGGCAATAAAGGCTCCACCGATCAACACGCCTACGTCCAACAACTGCGGGAAGGTGTACCTAACTTCTTTGCCACATTTATTGAAGTGTTAGCCGATGGCGGTCAGCCCGTGGAAGTCGAGCTGGGGATTACCAGCGGCGATTATCTATCGGGCTTGCTCCAAGGAACCAGGGAAGCCCTCTATGAAAACAAACGAGATTCGATCACGATTACCGTCGAGCGGGTCGATCCCGCCACCGTCGGGGCGCTGATTGCCCTCTATGAGCGGGCGGTGGGTTTCTACGCCAGTTTGGTAAACATCAATGCTTACCATCAACCGGGGGTAGAAGCGGGGAAAAAAGCAGCGGCTTCAGTACTGGCCTTGCAAAATCAGGTTGTACAAGTGTTACAACAACAACAAGCATCAATGTCCATCAGTGATTTGGCCACAGCGGTACAACAACCCGGCCAAATCGAAACGATCTATAAAATTGTGCGCCACCTTAACGCCAATGATCGCGGCCTGTCCATTGTGGGCAGTTTTGCCGACCCTCAAACGTTAAAAGTGGCCTGGCAGGTATAAACATCGCGGGAGGTAGCAATACCATGCCGTTGCTGATTTTGGTGGCTGATGATAATGCGGGGATTCGTCAGGCGATCGCCGATTCCCTCGAATTTGGGGGATACAACGTGATCCCAGCGGTGGATGGGGCGGAGGCCTTGGAAAAGGTTAATGCTTACCATCCCCATTTGATTGTGGCGGATATTAAAATGCCGCGCCTCAATGGCTATGAATTTGTCAAAAAGGTGCGTCAACGGCCGGAATATCGCCTGATTCCGGTGATTTTCCTGACGGAGTGTAATGAAACGAGCGATCGCATCCAGGGCTATCGTGTCGGCTGTGATGCCTATTTACCGAAACCCTTTGAGATGGAGGAATTGCTGGCGGTGGTGCGGGGTCTTTTGGAGCGGGCGCAAATTGTCCAAAATGAGATCCGCTTCCCCCATCCCGGCACACCCGCCATTCCCCTCAATTCCCCCGCCCCCGCCATTGATATTGATGAAGCGGCCCGGTTGGCGAATATTGAAGAACTCACCGACCGGGAGCAACAGGTGTTACAACTCCTGGCCCATGGTCTTTCCAATAGCGATATTGGCAAAACCCTCCATCTCAGCCCCCGCACGATTGAGAAGTATGTGAGCAATCTGCTGCGGAAAACCCAAACCAACAACCGGGCGAACCTGTCACGGTTCGCCGTGGAGCATCGGTTATTGTCTTAACCCAGGGGGCCGGTGAGGATGATATCGGCGATCGCCCCCGTCACATCGCTAGGAACTTCCTGGGAAAGTTGTTGATACCAACTTTCTGTGGCGGCGGGATCTTTGCCGTAGATTGTGCCGGTGCGTTTGCGGGCCTTGAGGACGAGATCAGCGGTGCGCTGCTTGCGGGCGTTTTCGTAGCGTTGGAGGGCATCGGAGACGCTGATCGTTGTCGTCACCAAGTAGCGGGTGAGGATGACGGCATCTTCGAGGGCTTGGCAGGCCCCTTGGCCGAGGGTGGGGGTGGTGGCGTGGCCAGCATCCCCCAAGAGGGCAATGCGACCCCGCACGAGGCGATCAAGGGGATCTAAATCGCCAATTTCGAGGCGGTTGGTTTCCAGGGGGTTTAAATGTTTGATTAAATTTTGCACCGGTTCCGCCCAGCCTTGGAAAAGGGTCGCTAACTCCTCCCGGCGATCGGCGGGGGCCACCGTTGTCCCTTGGGCCATCGGTGCGCCAAAGAAGAAATAGAAGCGATCGCCCCCCACTGGCATCATCGAAGCCCGCTTATTTTCCCCCACATAGATCACCCAGCTATTGCCAGAGGGGAGGTCATCACTGAAGGGAACCAGACCATTCCAGTTCACATAATCGGCATAGCGCGGGGCCACGGGTTTACCCACCACATAATCCCGTACCGTAGAATGCACCCCATCGGCTCCGATGATCAGATCCGCCGCCACCGCTCGGCCATCATCGAGGTGGGCGATCGCCTCCCCCTCCCTTTCCTCGACCCCCACACATTTCACCCCTAACTCCAAATCTTCCGGCCCAAAGGCATCCCGGAGCATCTGCTGTAAATCCGTGCGCGAAACGGGGTAGGGCCGCTGTCCCACCTGCTGAATCAGGGGTTGGAGGTCAATGGAATTGAGTAGTTCCCCCTGATGGGTGAGGTATTCCATCCAATCCATTTGCCCCCCCAGGGCCGCGAGTTCTTCTCCTAGGCCGAGGGCGTTTAACACCTTCACGCCATTAGACCAGAGGGAAATCCCGGCCCCAGCGGGGCGTAGTTCGCGGGTGCGTTCAAATACCTTGACGCGGTAGCCTGCTTGGCGAAGGGCAATCCCTGTAGAAAGGCCGCCAATCCCCGCCCCGATAATCACGACATTGAGATCATACATATTTAGTCTTTACACATCTTCAAAAAAAGGCGATCGTTCCCACTATACCGACACTAGCCCCGATGAACAGCGTTCCGTGATACCACAAAATTCCCCCAGGGAAGCGTCAATGGGTGGAACTTCGGAATCTTCCTCAACTTCTCTAAGCCAGCCCCCAGGAAATATAGGACAATCAAAAAGCCATAGCTCTCAGGGGCAAGCCATAGGAGATTGATGATGACGCTCAACCGAACTTTAGCCTTGACAACACTGGCCACCGCAGCACTCACCGTGGTGGTTGGAACCTCCATTGCCCAGACATCCCTCTTTGGTCAGGAAGAAATCACCAATCAGGGGGCCTTAGGGGCGATCGCCACCCCCTTCGGCGGCAATCAATACAGTCTGATCGTAATGGAGCAACTCCCCAACCGCCAACAATGTTGGGGCGAAAGTGGAACCAACCCCATCGTTGTTGATCCCCTCTGGAACACCTTCGATTTCACCGGCAATTGTCGCCGCAATGCCGACAGTAACGGCTATTCCGTCCG
This sequence comes from Spirulina sp., assembly GCA_011390265.1. Classification (GTDB taxonomy): domain Bacteria; phylum Cyanobacteriota; class Cyanobacteriia; order Cyanobacteriales; family Spirulinaceae; genus Spirulina. The sequence goes on along the minus strand of JAABSU010000041.1, from coordinate 3,789 downwards.
CATTAATGGGGAAGATTTTGGCTTAGAGTACCTGCTGCGGATTGTCGAGCGCAATGGGGAATTAATCCTGGTGGGAACGCCCCGGGTTGGCAGTCGCCCCGGCCTGCGGGAAATTTTGATCGGTCGCACCGGAGGCATCAGTCCCGGCAATGCCCATAAATTTACCCTCGTACCCGGCTGGCGATTTACCCGCCGTACCTATCAAGGCCAGATTTTAGGGCATATCTATTTCACCAACGATGGAGCCGTCACCCCACCCCCAACCCCCACTCCTACACCTACCCCCACCCAACGCCCACACCCACCCCAACGCCCACCCCGACTCCAACGCCCCCCCGCACCTTCCCCGATATCTCCAACGACATCTACCGCCAGCAAATTGAAGCGGCGCTACAAGTCGGTTTTATTGCCGGTTTCTTTGAAGACAATACGTTCCGTCCCCTCACCGCCCTCACCCGTGAGCAGGTGGTTTCGATGGTACTGGATGCCTTGGGGGCAATCCCCAACGTTAACCCCAACGCGCCCACCCAAGTCAGCACCGCACCGTTCCCCGATGTGGCCGCGAATCGCTGGAGTGCCGCGAAGATCCAATGGGCAAGAACCAGCGGCATTGTTAGTGGTTATCCCGATGGCAATTTCCGCCCTGCCCAGCCGGTGACGCGGGCGGAGTTGATGGTGATCATGAAAAAAGCGGCGGAATACGGCAAGTCTCGCCGGGGTCAACCCATCGCCTTAACCCAAACCCAAACCCCTGTGACATTCACCGATACCACCAACCATTGGGCCCAAGGTTTAATCCGAGAAATGTCCGGTTATTGTGGCGTGGCCAGTGCGGTGAATGAGCAGGGTACGCAGTTTATGCCCAATAGTTCCGCGCTGCGTAACTATGCGGCGGCGGCAACACTGCGGATGTATAACTGTGTTCGCGAAAACCGCTAATTTCATTAACGCGATGCTCCTGCCATGGCTTCGCCGTGGCACGGGTTACGGTGGATTTGCCGCCGGTTGATCCGGCGGGTAGGCATTACGAGGTAAAGTCTTCTTGCAATTGGCCTGATCGGGAAAAGTTTAGGGTTGAATGAAGGTAAGCCCTGCTTATTGCTGATTTCAAGAAACCCGTCATGGCTAAAAAAACCTCGCAACTGACCCAACTGATTTGGGATTATTACCGGGAAAACTGGGCGGATTTAGAGCGGCTACGCTGTTTGGGGCGTTGTGATGTCTTTCGCCGCTGGGGTGTGCTGCATATTCGCTGTCATCATCCTCGGGATGTGGAGGCGGTGGTGCGATCGCGCTCCCTGCTTGCTGTGCCCTTGGCCAAATTGCGCATTGTCCAAAAGGTGAAGATTTTTCAAGCGCGGGCCGAGGTGATTTCCTTTAAAATTGGGGCTGATAAGCAATTAGCCTAGGGGAATCTGGCCGCCGCCATAGAATCGCTAGACCGTTTCACGGCAACCGGTGGGCCGGTGGCTTAGAAAACTGTGGGGAGGCCAGGAACCTCCTGAATCGATCAGATCCGGAGCGAGGACTTAGTATATTAGTGGCAAGTTCAAATCAGGGTAGCGGCTGATTGCCCTTTTCCTGGAAAGTCATCGGCAATCCGTGAGAGTGATACATGGCGAGTCACAAAGTCCTCATTCTAGATGGAGACAGCGTTGTTAGAACCAAGCTGCGACAACTGTTGCCCCCCGGTAACTATGAAATCGCAGAAGCAAGTGATGGATCAACGGGCCTGGCCCTGATCCATCAGGAGCGGGGTCGAATTCGCTTTATCCTCCTCAATGCCGCCCTGGCGAAAATCAGCGGCTGGGATTTGGTTAGCCAACTTAAGGCAGAGCCGGATTTACAAAACATCCCTATGGTGGTGATGCGCAGTTCCTCGCGGGATGCTCCGGATCTCGATGACCCCACCTATCGGGATTTGGAGGTGTTAGATAAGCCCTTCACCCGTAAACAATTGAAGTATGCCGTTAAGACGGCGATTAAAAAATCGAAGGCCACCGCTGCGGCGGGGCCGAAAATTAACTATGGGGGCGATCGCCCCGATTTGCCCGATCTGGAGCTTGTGCCGCCCCTAGCTGCGGATTCCTCTGATCCCCCCGTTACTCCACCGCCAGCCCCTGAGCCAGAACCAAATCTCCCCTCGGAACTGGAAACGATTTTTGAACAATATCAAGAAGAAGGGGTAGACTTTGCCTCAGGCTTGCCGGATGTGGATTTTCCCTTTGCCGATGGCTTTGACCTAGATCTACCGGAAGAATTTCAGCTCAGTGCGGATTTAAGTGAACTGCCCTCAGAAGGGGAGCAGCCACCCTTTGACCCCACCTCTGGGTTTACCCGTCCTTTTGGGCGGGAAACTACCCAGGAAGGAATCCCCAGTCCCCTAGACAACTACATTACGTCCGAGGAGGACTATGCCGAAGCAGAATTTGAGGTTGATGAAGCGCCATGGGATTTAGGGTTTAATTTTGAGTCGGGGCCGTTGCCTGCATCGGAGGCGATGGAGGGGGGAGAGCCTACCCCTTTAGAGATTGTCCTCGATCCAGAAGAATTAGAGGCGGTCTCACCGGAGCCACCCCATTTTGTCAATGCCGGGATTATGCCCGCGCCGCCGGTGGGGGAATTTTGGGAGGATGAGCCTGAGGAGGATTTGCCCTCAGCGCTCTTCCCGATTGAGAGTGCCCCTGCCCCAGAACCGATTCCTGCCGAACCGGTTAGCAATCAGGCTGCTCTGCTGGATTTTGATCCGGAGGCGATCGCCGCTGAACCCCTGGAAAATCTCCTTGATCAGGCCTTGGCTAACAGTGACGAAGATTTATCCGCCTTTCTAACCACCACCGCTCTCCACCCTGCCTCGACAGATCCCCTCGATTCCCTTGAGGATGCTTTTGCGATCGCCGATCCCCCTGCCCCTGACCCGATGGCAACGGAGCCTGCCCTGGAAGATTCGCCCATTGCCTTTAACCCCAATGCCTTTTGGGGCACAGACTTAGACCCCATCACCCCGCCAACTGTCACGCCGGAACCCACACCAGACTTTGACCTCTTTGGGTTTGCCGCCGATCCGGAACCCAGTCCTGAGGCAGAATCGTTAAACCTTCATGGGGAAGCGGAGGAGGAAGCCTTCCACGATAGCGCCCCCATCGCCGATTTAGCGGCGGCGGTAGATTTTGAAGATCCGGCTTTTGATCTGGGTTTAGGGAGCTTTACCGGGGCAGATCTAGATCTCGATCTGGATCTCGATCTGGATGTGAGCAGTTGGTCAGAAATGACCAACGACCCCGCCCCCACGGAGCCGAATCCCTTTCGGATCGATGCAGATCCCCATCCTTTCTTCAGTGATACAGAAACCATTGATGATGAGCCGCCTAGGGAGGAGGGGGAAAATACCGTTTTAGGAGATAAGCGCCAGGTTCCCCTCAAACCAGAGCCAATGCTTCCCCCGATCCAAGCTTCTCCCCCAGAGGAGGTCGAGAATACGATTCTTGCGGATAAACGCAACCTCAACAGTGAAGCGGAGCCGGAATATACGGTATTAGAGGACAAGCAAGCGGTTAACCTGGATGATTTCCCCCGCTTCTCCTTCGCGGATCCCAACCCCAAGCCAACGCTGTTGCAAGAGGGGATGGTGACGCTTTTGGGGTTGGAAGAGGTGGAAATGCGCTTTGAGAGCACCCTGGAGTCGGAACGGATTGCGGCATTGCGGGACGCGATTAATTATGGCGATCAAGGGTATCAATTAATTTTCAAAGCAATTCGGGAGGAACAGGGGGCTGTTCAGCAGGCGGC
>JAABSU010000040.1 GCA_011390265.1 Spirulina sp. | reverse complement strand
GTATTAAGCCGTTACCGCGAGGGCTTCCGCTTTCAACACCGCCGCCTTATCGGTTTTTTCCCAAGGCAGATCCAGATCCGTGCGCCCCATGTGACCATAGGCCGCCACATCCTGATAGAACCGGCCGCCCCGTTCAGCAGGCAACTGCCGCAGGTTAAAGGCTTGGATAATCCCCGCCGGCCGCAATTCAAAATGGCGTTTCACCAGATCGAGGAGGATTTCCTCATCCACCTGGCCCGTCCCGAAGGTATCCACCAAAATACTCACCGGCCGCGCCACACCAATGGCATAGCTCACCTGCACCTCACATTTCGCCGCCAAACCCGCCGCGACAATATTTTTCGCCACATAGCGACAGGCATAGGCCGCCGAGCGGTCTACTTTGGTGGGGTCTTTGCCGGAAAACGCGCCACCGCCATGGCGAGAATAGCCGCCGTAGGTATCGACAATAATTTTCCGCCCCGTTAAGCCGGAATCCCCTTGGGGGCCACCAATGACAAACTTGCCGGTGGGATTCACCAGATAACGGGTTGCATCGGTCGGCTTAATGGCAATATCAGCAAACACCGGCTGAATCACCCGCTCGATCAGATCCGCCTTGATTTTGGCTTGGATCGCGTCGTTATCGGTGAGATCACCAATGGTTTCGCTGTGCTGCGTGGAAATCAGGATCGTATCAATGCCCACGGGTTGACCGTCTTCATAGACAACGCTCACCTGGGTTTTGCCATCGGGGCCAAGGTAAGGCAGTTCGCCACTTTTCCGCGCTGCCGTCAATTGGCGGGCAATACGATGAGCAAGGCTGATGGGCAGGGGCATTAATTCGGGGGTTTCATTGCAGGCATAGCCAAACATCAACCCCTGATCCCCAGCACCGATCGCATCTAATTCATCTTCACTGAGGGCTTCCCGTTGCTCGCGGGCGCTGGTTACGCCTTGGGCAATATCGGGGGACTGCTCATCAAGGGCAATGAGCACAGAGCAGCTATCCGCAGAAAAGCCATTGTTAGCATCGGTGTAGCCGATTTCAGCAATTTTTTTGCGGGCCAAGTCAATATAATTAACGTTCGCTTGGGAAGAAATTTCCCCGGTAATCAGGACTAACCCCGTATTCACCACCACTTCAGCGGCAACGCGACTGCGTTCATCTTGGGTGAGCAGGGCATCAAGAATTGTGTCCGAGATTTGATCACAGATCTTGTCGGGATGCCCTTCGGTGACGGATTCTGAAGTAAATAAGTAACGACGAGCCAACGTGGTTTCCTTCTCCTGCGACTGATTGACATTTATCTTAACCTTAGAGCGCAACGGGGGACTATTGCCTTGGGGGCGTGTCTGTCGCCTCAACTACAATATTCCTAGGCTGCTTGCCCCATTGATCTTTATTTTTTAACTCTAATGCTTGCCATCCGTACCGCGACCCCTGACGATGTACCGACAATTTTTAGCTTGATTCAAGCCTTGGCCGCCTATGAAAAATTGAGCCATTGTGTCACGGGCACGGCGGCGCAGTTGGGCCAGGATTTATTTGGCCCCCGACCCTTGGCGGAGGCGGTGTTGGCTCAATGGGGGGAGGATGTGGTGGGGTTTGCGCTGTTTTTCCCCACTTATTCGACGTTTTTAACGGGGCCGGGGCTGCATTTAGAGGATTTATTTGTGCTGCCGGATTATCGCGGGCGGGGTATTGGCCGGGCCTTATTAACCCATGTGGGGGCATTGGCTCAGGAGCGGGGCTGTGGGCGGCTGGAATGGGCGGTGTTGGATTGGAATGTTGGGGCGATCGCCTTCTATGAGGGGATGGGGGCGACGGTTTTACCGGATTGGCGGATCTGTCGGGTGGAGGGGGAAGCGCTGGATCAATTAGCTGCTTCATTGCCGGTGTGAGGTGCAACCCTTGAACGCCCCCCATCACTGTATTAACCCCCATTGTCCCGCCCCCTTTCCCCAACCGGCTCACCATCGGTTTTGCCAGCGGTGCGGGACGGCGTTGCTGTTGCGCGATCGCTATCTCCCCCGCCAACGGTTAGGCGCGGGGGGGTTTGCGACGATCTACAGCGTTTGGGATCAGCAACGGCAGGAGGAGCAGGTGCTCAAGGTGTTAACGGAGCCGTCGGAAAAGGCGCTGGAATTGTTCGCCCAGGAGGCGATCGTCCTCCGTAGCCTCAGCCATCCGGGCATTCCCCGCGTCGATGCCGACAGTTTTTTTGAAATTTCCACCCCCAGCCAAACCCTTTACGGTTTGGTCATGGAAAAAATCACCGGCCCCACATTGGAAACGGTACTTTTAGAGCAATATCCCCAGGGTTGCCCGGAGGCCCTCGTTCAAGACTGGATGCGTCAGGCGGTGCAGATTCTCCGTCGCCTCCACCGTCGCCACATCATCCACCGGGATATTAAACCCTCGAACCTGATGCTCCGGGCGGAAACGGGCCAATTGGTGTTAATTGATTTTGGCGGGGCGAAGCAGGTGGGGGAAGCGAGGGATTCAACGCGATTGTTTTCGGCGGGCTATAGTCCGCCGGAGCAGGTGGTGGGGGGTCGGGTGGAGCCGACGGCGGATATTTATGCCTTGGGGCGTACTTTGGTGCATCTCCTCACGGGGGAACCGCCGGAGCATTGGCCGGAAACGGCGCGGGGCCTGGATTGGGTGCAACCGGGTTTAATTTCGCCCCCGTTACGGGCATTGTTAGCCGAGATGATTAGCCCGAATGTGGGCGATCGCCCCCCTTCGATGGCGATCGTCGCCCGCCGCCTCCAACAATTGGGGCCACCCCGCTGGCAAATCCAACTGCGGGAGCAGGGGCAACGCCTGCGCCGCCAGATCCAGCGAAAAACTCGCGCCCTCTGGCGGCGAGGGATTGTGCCGCTTTATCGGGCCAGCCGTCAGACTGTGGAGCAGGGGGTGGGGGCCAGTGGGGGGGCGATCGCCGGTTTCCTCCTGGGTTATGGCGGCGGCAAGGTGGAGCAGATCGGAGCACGGGGGGCCGCCGCCCTCACCGATTGGCTTCAGGAGCAATTGCCGGGGGTGATGGTGACGGTGGATGAGCGGTTTTGGGTGGTGATGTTGGCGGGGTTTGGCACGGGCTACGGGATGGCTTGGGGGGGCTTAGGGTGGCGATCGCCCCTCGCCACAGCCTTAGCCGGAGCCTTGAGCTATGGCCTGGGTTGGCTCTTTTGGGCAGGGATGCCCTACAGCATCGATCTCCGTTTACCCCTCTGTTTAGGGTTAATTCTCTTGTTCTTTGTCTGCCTAGGGCGGCGGGAGGATGTGGGCTTAGGGTTGGGGATGAGTGGGGCGATCGTCCTTGGTGGCATGGGGTTGATGGCGAAGTATTGGGGTCTAACTGTCCAGGATTGGGGGGCGATGGTGGATCTCGAGGATGTGATGCTCAGTTATGGTTTTTGGGCGATATTCGCCCTGTTGATCAGTATCGGCAGCAGTCTAACCTCGCACATCATCGCCCCCCTCTGGCGGCGTTATCGGTGATGGGGTTTCGCCAATTTCAGCTTATGCGCGAGAACGCTACTTCAGTGATTTTTTTGTAGTGCGGACTTTATTCGCTTGTTCAATAATTGATTAACACATTACACGAAACCTCTCTCTCAAAGAGAGCGAGATATTTTGAAAACGGATCAACCATCAGATTATTTCTAAATAGGCTGTGAGCAGCCTTATTTCTTCGAGATACCCTAAGGCAAATCATTGTATGAACTTTTTTTCTATAGCAGCGTTTTCTATCTGGTTACGAAAAATATCAAGCATTTCTATAACTTCTTTGTGCAATTCTATATATTCTTCTCTATCAAATTCTAAATAATTACCGTGCGCAATTTTGTTTCTTGTCGATAAAAGCTTAGTGTCTATCAATACGGACTTAGTAGAGTAGAATGAAAAGTCTATCCCAAGAATATCAGTTATTTCTTTTAAAATTTCCGAAGAGAGATTTGATGCAGTAGATATAGCATTTTTAGGTAAAATACACCTTTGATTTAATTCAGAAAGAAAAAAATTACAAACAGGTATATATAATGAAGGCTTATTTGTTTCTTTTGCCTCCTTAAGTTTTTCTTTCATCGCCAAAGCCAAAAAATTACTGGAAATTTCATTATATTTAAGCCTTTTTTTCCTAACGTATTCTACATAAGAGTTTGCTGCTAACTTGACAAAACCTTCCCAATGGGAATAAAGAATACATACTGCACCACGAACTAATGCTGTATGTCGTTGCTCGGAAAAACTCCTAGTTTCTACCAAGGCCTTAACTTCTGAAAGTTCTTTCTTCCGCCAAGCAAGGTCGTCAGCCAACTTAGTGCTCAATTCTTCAGCAGTTAGGATGCTCATGAAGGGGAAAATACCTTTCTACCAAGAGGAATAAGATAGGGTAAGCGTCTTGCCGCATTTACTCCCGCCCCTGACCACTTTTGATACGTTTGGTCCGACCAAATACTTTTTATCCGATCAGATATTTGATCTGTTGGAAGTGGGTTTTGATAGTTGTAACCAATTCCTAGTGCTACTACCTCATATGCAGATAATAAAAATCCTCCAAGAAATCTATTATCCTGCGACCTATACCGCTTAAAGCTATTATCTCCCGTCGTTTCATTAAGAACATTAAATGTCACATCAAATGCCTTTTCTATGCTACCGAAATCCAAATTTTGATTGAGAGCCATTTCTCGCATTTTATCTGTTAAGAAAACGCTAACATCCCCACCCAATGCTTGAATATCTTCATTATCTTTATTAAATAAAAGAATGAAACGCAGGACTAATTCCATATCATACTGTTCTTCATAGAGTCTATCACTCAAAGCAATACAGCTTTTAAACAACTCACGATTTGCAAGTGAACGCATCAATTCATATAAATTCTTGTTTAACATCAAAAGGATGCAATTTCTCACTTCTTGGGGTGTAGCAATTGAGCCTCCTGTATTTAGCCGCTGAAATAACTCGTATTTGATAATTGCATCACTTTCTTTTTCAACAATATTGACTGCGATTTTGGCTCGCTTGATTAATAATCGCTGCGCTTGAGTAAAAGAATTTTCTGGATCTTCAGGATCATTCCACTTTTTATTTTTTAATGAAGGTAAATATGTAGTTTCTTGTAAAGTAAAAATAGATGTATTTTGGGACAAATTTTGTTCTTGAGCATCAGGTTTAAAAATACCCACAAATTCATATATAGTTGATAGTCGCTGTAAACCATCAATAACATCCCAAACGCCATCTCCTCTTTGGCTAACAAAGATTGGTGGAATCGGTATGCCTAAAAGAATCGATTCTATAAAGGTTGATTTTTGATGATCTGACCAACGAAAAAATCTTTGAAAATCTGGGTGGATATCAATTTCATTTTTCTCATAAAGGCTGATCCACTCACCAATAGACATTGAGTAGCCATCTGTCCGAATATCTCGCCTTGTTTTATCAATCTCTTCTTGTAGAGACATGAATTAAAATATCCTAATCATTATTATGTATAACTGACCGATGTAATATGGTAATACACCTCAGGTATCCAGATAAAATATCAGGTCTGGGGAATTTTACCGCAGCTAGAGTAATCAAAACACTACAAAAATCGAAATGGTTGATCAGCTACGCTAGATCGTCCAGTGTTTTTGCTTTAAGAAGACCCTATAAGCTTTGCTCTCTCTAGAATGGTACTAAAAAAAATAAAGCAATACAAATATTTTACATTTTCTTAATCTTTCGAGCCAGTCTAAAAATTTATTAAGCCCCCGCGCCCCACCGTCAAGCCCACCAGCCTAGTTTTCACATTGGTTAGGAGCAGGAGAGCGATCGCCCCCAAGGTATAGCTTTTACTGATAACCAGCAGCAAGCCTACTGACTCAAGCCTTAGTGACTGAGGGAGACGATCGCCCCCAACGTATTGCCAAAAATTCATCTCGCCATCGGGTCAAATAAAATGCGCCTTAACTGTAATCAAGAACTCCACAAATACAGACTAATTTCGGTTTAATCAGCAGACAAAATTGGTTTTGAACCTGTCAAGTTTGATCTTTTCACATTTTTTAAAATCAACTGAACTGAAACAAGTCCGATTACCTCATCACTATGGAGTACGATCGCCACTGCCCTGCTCCACCATTTGATAAATATAAAATTGCCCAAACACCCCCACAGTCTCAAATTCATAGCCACGGGGCAAAGGTGGAGCAGAGAAATCAGTGCGGTAGATGCTGAAGAGGAGGTAATTTTCCCGGCGAGTGCTTTGGGCGATCAGGTTTTGCAGTTGGGGGCGGGCCGTATCAAGGAGCGTTGCCCCCAGAGAACGGCATTGCTCCGAAAATTGTCGCAGTTCTGGGGGTAACTCCTGGCAAATATTAGCCTGAAGATAGCGGCTCAGTTCCTGAACAGCAAAATCCTCGTAGGCAGTTGGCCCGGGGTTGGTCACAGCAAGGCCTGTTCCGATCAGGGCGATCGCCCCCCCCAAAATACTCACAGTCGTTTGCCATAGCTTCATAATCTTCCTGCCTCGCGCCTTGGCTCTAGGGAATAAATGATCTCTCCCCTTAAAATACGAGCATACCCTAGCTTTAGTTCCAAAATATCTGTTATAGTGTTTAAGCGCAGTATGGCGAGCGTAGCCAAGTGGTTAAGGCAGTGGATTGTGGTTCCACCACTCGCGGGTTCGAGTCCCGTCGTTCGCCCTCAACAATTTACCCCCCCAGCCCCAGGGTAGCCAAGCTAGGCAAAACCCCTGGGGTAAGGGCCTGTGGAGATTTAAGCCCCCCTGATTGCACAGGCGTGGCAACATTGCTGTTGGTTGCTCCTCAGAATAGGCAACCAACAGCAATCTAGCGATCGGATGCCCAACCATGGGCACAAAGGCAAAGAGGTTGAGCATCGCCCACCCTCTTAATCACAATGCCGATAAAATGTCAATAAACTTTAGAGCCACTGACGAGAGGCAAACTTCTCAATTTGAGCCTGGGTGTCGTGGAGCAACTGACTGCGGCTATCCTGGATAACGCCGTCTTGGGTCAGAGAAGGGACAAGATTGCGAGCTTGTAACGTCATGTGAAGCTGGAGTTGGGCCACATACTCACAGATATCTTCGCGACCTAGGTCTGTTGCGGTGGTCAATGGGGTCATCAAAACGAATCTCCTCCTGAGAAAATTGACAGTCGTTCAACACCCCTAGACGGTATCACGATCGCCCCAGTCCCGAAAAACTCACCCCGGCCCCTGCAATATAACTTAATAATCACGATGATTAGAAATTCTGGGGTAACTGGCGGCAAGAGTGATCCCCAAGTGAGAAGAATTCCTTTAAATTAAAGGTTGGCCTGTTGAGGAAGCATCCCCGCCATGTCCGTTTTAGAAGCCTATATCTTTGCCACCCTGCTTCTAGGGTTTTTCGGAATCATTTTTAAAAAGAACCTGATGATGAAAATCATCGCCATGGATGTGATGAGTACCGGCGTGATCGCCTACTACGTGTTGATCGCCGCACGGGGAGGATTTTTCACCCCCATTGCCACTGGAGCCACACCCGGCCCCTATGCCGATCCCGTCCCCCAAGCGGTGATCCTCACCGCGATTGTGATTGGCTTTTCGATCCAAGCCCTGATGTTAGTGGGGGTGATGAAGCTGGCCCGCAATAACCCCACCCTCGAAACCGACCAGATCGAAATCAATAACACGCCATGAACCCCCTCCTTGCCGACATCCCAGGGGTGATTCCTTGGATTGCCCTGCCCTTTTTCATTGGCTTTAGTATTAACCTTTTTCCCAAACTCGATCGCCCCCTGGCTGTAGTCGTGGCCCTCTCCTCCTTGGTCTATGGTGCGGTGCAATTGCTGCGGCCCCTGCCCCAAACCCTAGAATTGTTGGGGCATTTTGGCGTAACCCTGGTGATTGATTCCTTCAGTGGGGCGTTGATTCTCACCAATGGGCTGGTTACTCTGGCGGTGTTGCTCTACTGCTGGCAAACGGGGAAATCGACATTTTTCTATACCCAGGTGGTGATTATCCATGGCAGCGTCAACGCCGTGTTTATCTGTGCCGACTTTATTAGTCTCTATGTGGCCTTAGAGGTGATCGGCATTGCGGCCTTTTTGTTGATGACCTATCCCCGCAGCGATCGCGCCCTTTGGGTGGGATTGCGCTATCTATTCGTCAGCAATACCGCCATGCTGTTTTATCTCGTCGGGGCGCTGCTGGTGTATCAGGCGAACCATTCCTTTGCCTTTGCGGGGTTGGGGGCGGCTCCCCCAGAGGCGATCGCCCTGATCATCCTCGGCCTGCTCACCAAAGGCGGCGTATTCATCTCCGGCCTCTGGCTCCCCCTTACCCATTCCGAATCAGAAACGCCAGTTTCCGCCCTGTTATCGGGGGTGGTGATTAAGGCGGGGATCTTCCCGTTGGTGCGGTGTGCGCTGATTGTGCCGGAGGTGGGGGAGATTTTGGCCCTGTTGGGGATGGGAACCGCCCTGTTGGGGGTGGGTTATGCGATTTGGGAAACCGATACAAAACGACTGTTGGCCCTCAGTACCGTTTCCCAAGTGGGGTTTATGCTGGCGGCTCCGCCGGTAGCGGGGTTTTATGCCCTCACCCATGGTTGCAGTAAGGCCGCCCTATTTTTAATCGCGGGGAATTTGCCTAGCCGCCAGTTTGCCCAATTGGCACAGCTTCCCATTCCCAACGTTTTAAGGGGGGGGATGGCGATCGCCGCCCTCTCCATTGCGGGTTTACCGGGTTTAGGGGGGTTTCCAGCCAAGGCCCTGGCGATGAAGGATTTACTCCCCTGGCAGGCTACGGTGCTCAATATTGCGGCGGTGGGGACGGCGATCGCCATGGCTAAATTTATCCTGATCCCCTTCCAACCTACCCCAGCCCCCCAACCCTCTAGGGGTCTCCTCCTCGCCCTAGTCCTATTGGTGGGGGCGATCTTCGCGGCCAATGGTTTAGGCCCCGATGCCTACACCGCAGCAAATGGATTGAAGGCCCTGGGCATCATTGCCTTGGGGGGTTTGCTTTATTACTTTGTCGTGCAACGCTGGAGCCTCAACCTACCCCGTGTTGGGGAACGCTTGGAGCACCTGATCGGCATGATGACCTTAATGCTCACTGCACTGTTTTGGATGGTGGTAACATGACCGTTTATCTGAGTATTTTATTGCGGTTAATTATCTGGTTTTTGTTGACATCAGATTTAAGCCTAGTCAACATCATCATTGGGGTAGCCATTGCCCTGATCATCCCCCATGAAGCGGCCCGATTGCCAATTTTAAAGGATTGGATTCGGGTGTTTTGGGAAATCATTATCGCCGTACCTGTGGCTTATTTTGAAGCCCTCGAAATTATGATTTTCCCCCATAAAAAAGAAGCCTTTTTGCGGCGGCGAGTCAGGCCCAACCGTACCCCCGGCTTAATCTTTCTCGATATTTTCCTGATCACATTCACCCCCAAAACCATTGTTTTGAGTTATCAGGAAGATGGCTGGTATAAAATCCATAGCGTGGAGCGGGATAAATAATCATGAATGGTATTATTATCGCCATGCTTTTGGCATTACTGATTCCCATTTACGAAGCCTATCGCGATAGCCACATCTGGCAAAAAATGCTCGCCTTTGCCAGCATTGCCACCAAAACCTCAATGATGATTCTCGTGGTTTCGGTGTTGCGGGATGATTGGATGATTGGCGTGGTGGGGGTTTTGATTTTAAGTGTGGGCAATGCGGCGTTAATGCTCTTGGCCCATGTGATTAAACGCTCCGATGAAGCAGGGGTATACGAACCATGATTGATGGATTAAGTTATGGCTTAATGATTGTTGGTTTGATTTTTTGGTTTTGGGGAACGTTGCCCCTGGTGGGCGATCGCTCCGTGTTGTTTAAACTCCATAGCCTCTCGGTGTCCGATACCTTGGGGTCAATGAGTATGATCGCCGGGCTATTGCTGAAGATTCCGCGAGAATGGCCCCTATTGATCTTGGCGTTAATTTCCCTGGCGATTTGGAATACTGTCCTGGGTTACGTTTTAGCCTATTGCTCCTATCGGGATGAGGATGATGATTGATCTGTGGAATGAAGAGAATTTGTATATTGTGGCGATCGCCGCCCTGTTGCCCCTAACCGCTGGCTTGGTGATTGTCCAAGTTAATCCCTACTTTGCCCTCGTGATGCGGGGGATTTTGGGGGCGGTGGCGGCTCTGGTTTATGCCCTGTTTGGGGCGGCGGATGTGGCCCTCACAGAGGCGTTGGTGGGGACAATGTTGTCGATTACGTTGTATGCGATCGCCGTGCGGTCTTCATTAATTATGCGCCTGGGCATTATCGAGCCAGATCTACCCCCGGAAGATCTACTCCAAACCCTGCGCCAACCCCTGCGCCCCTATCATCTCCGTTTGGAGCTTGTCCCCTACCCGGATCAAGAATCTCTTCAGGCCGCACTACAGGACAAAGAAGTCCATGGCATTTGCTTCAGCCCTAATCCCGAAATAACCCACATCCCCTACGAAATTCAAACCCGCGTCCCCCGCCTCTATCAAATCCTCAGCGGTCATCTCCCCCTGGAGACAATGGCAAGACTCAACCCTACCCCCGAATTCACCCCCACAAATTCCCTATGAAATGGATCTACCTTGCCGCTGGCATTGCCTTGTATTTGAAAATGTTGGTGTTACCCAATGTGGTCATTGCCACCGAAGAATTCGCGATCGTCGCTCCCATTGTTGAAGAAACGGGTGTGCCCAATGCCGTATCGGGGATTATTTTCCGCAACCGTCTTTACGACACCATTTTTGAAGTGGTGGTGTTTACGATCGCCATCATGGGGGTGCGGTTCCTCCTCGCTGATGAGCAACCCTCGGCAACGGTGCATCAATTCACCGATCACCCCTCCATCGTTCTCGCCCGCTTGGGGGCCACCATCGCCGCCCTGATTAGTATTGAGTTGGCGATTCGGGGGCATCTCAGCCCAGGGGGTGGATTTGCCGCTGGCGTGGCTGGGGGGACGGCCATCGGGTTGGTGGCGATTACCGCCGCCGCCGATTGGATGGAAGCCCTTTATAAACGGTGGCACGCCGCCAAGGCGGAAAAGGTAGCGGTGTTGATCTTTATCATTGCGGCGGTGTTACTGCTGATCGGCGTTGAGTTACCCCTGGGGCGATACGGCACTTTAGTCAGTGGTGGTTGGATTCCTATCCTTAACGTCCTCGTGGCGGTGAAGGTGGCCTTGGGGTCTTGGGCAGCAATTTTGCTGTTTATTCGTCATCGGGGTTTGTTGTAGGGATTTTTAAACATTGAGGGCATGATCGATAGCATCATGCCCATGGCATCCAGTGCCCTAGGGCAACGCCTCTCCTACTGGGTTAACCATTAACCAAAGGGGAGGATGTTCTTTTTTAGGGCTTGGAAGGCTCGATCCGTCACGGCGGAATAGCTCAATTCACCACAGAGGATCTGGCTCATTAACCGCGTGGCGAGGGGTTGTTTAACCCCTATTTTGTAGGCCAGTTTGGTGAATTTATAGAACAGTCCCGCTAAACGTTGGGCTAGGGCCATGTCATGGCCCCAGGCGGTTTGCATTTCCTCGCTATAGCGGGCTAAGGCTTGGGCATCGCCCCCATGGGCAGCGGCGATCGCCTCTGCCGCCTTCACGCCACTGAGCAACGCCGGCCGAATCCCTTCCGCTAAAAAGGGATCGGCTAAACCGGCGCTATCCCCCACCAACAGGCAGTTTTTCCCATGTAAGGGGCCTTGCTGATGCCAGAGCTTCATCACGCAGGCCTTCACCGTCACCCCATTGCCCACATACCGGCCCAACTGTTGGGCTAACTCCGCTGGTTTACCGTTGCCTTCCATGACCGCCGCACTGATGACAGCGCCATCGCCCTGGGGGAAATTCCAAATAAACCCCTGTTTCACCGACCCAAAATCAAATTGGGCTTGATGGGGGAATTGAGGGGGTTCAGCAAGGGAAGCTACTGCGGCGATCGCCCGTTTCCCCATCCCTTTCAAACCCAACCAGCCCGCACAAGGCCCTTCAGCCCCATCGGCAGCAATCACATAGGGGGCGGTTAACGGGCCTTGATTCGTCGTCACCTGCCAGGTTTGGCCGTCAAAGCGTAACCCCGTCACCGTTGTGGCCATTTGTACCGTGGCCCCGGCGGTTTCCGCTTGGCTGAGGAGAAATTGATCAAAGATGGGCCGCTGCACCATCCACATCGGTTGTGTTTGTAGTTGGGCTTCGACGGGATCGCCCTGTTGCCAGGTAAACCGGACTTGGTTGACGGTGGTGGCGATCGCTGGGGAAAAATCAAAATCAAACCAAGCCGCCACAGCAGGAGAAACCCCGCCGCCACAGGGTTTGCTTCCTAAGGTTTCGCCTTTTTCGAGGATTAAAACCTTCAGGCCACGGCGAGCAAGGTGGTAGGCGGCGGCAGTACCGGCGGGGCCGGCTCCAACAATAATACAATCGGTCATTAAATCTTGAGGGGTAGGTGGGGAAGGATCCCCCCCTGCCCCCCCTTAAAAAGGGGGGGTTCTGAGAATTGAACCCCCTTATTAAGGGGGTCGGCGTAGCCGGGGGGATCGCGAGGATTGAAGCGAAGCAGGATCCCCCCCTGCCCCCCCTTAAAAAGGGGGGGTTCTGAGAATTGAACCCCCTTATTAAGGGGGTCGGCGTAGCCGGGGGGATCGCGAGGATTGAAGCGAAGCAGGATCCCCCCCTGCCCCCCCTTAAAAAGGGGGGGTTCTGAGAATTGAACCCCCTTATTAAGGGGGTCGGCGTAGCCGGGGGGATCGCGAGGATTGAAGCGAAGCAGGATCCCCCCCTGCCCCCCCTTAAAAAGGGGGGGTTCTGAGAATTGAACCCCCTTATTAAGGGGGTCGGCGTAGCCGGGGGGATCCTCAGGTTTGAGGGCTTACATCCGTTGAATAAAGCGGGTGGTGACAAAGCGACCGGGGGCAATTTGCGCCCAGCCGTTACTTTGGTTGAGCACATTGATCACTGTGCCATGGGCTAAGGTGGTGGCCACAGAATATTGCTCACCCGGCCCGGTGCGGACATTGAGGGGGCGGGTTTGGGTGTTGATGCGGTATTGACCTTGGGCAGCGGCGGGGGCAGCGGCTTGGGTGGAACGAGCGGGGGCCGCACCGCCACGGAGAGCAGCAAAGGTTTGCGGCCCGGCAATGCCATCAACGCTGATCCCGGCATTCTGTTGGAATTGCCGCACAGCGTTGATCGTGCTGTCGTTATAGACCCCCCGGCCACTGCCATCGGCTCCATAGGAAATGCTATAGCCCTTGTTCCGCAGCATGGTTTGTAGTTCCGCCACTTGATCACCTTTAGAACCACGGCCAAGCATACGGGCTTGGGCGCTGGGGCGAGCAGGAGAGGGGCCGCCAGTGCCGTTGCCGCCGCCCCGCAGTCTGCTCAGGGTTTGGGGGCCGACAATCCCATCCACGCTTAAACCGGCTCGTTTTTGGAAATTGCGCACAGCGGCTTCGGTTTGGGGGCCAAAGCGACCGCGGCCGGCTCCATTGGCTCCGTAGGCAATGGCAAAACCTTGGTTCCGCAGGAGGGTTTGCACCTCGGCAACGGCTTCACCGTTCATGCCGCTGCGGAGGGCTTGGGCGGTGGCGGGAGTGGCGATCGCCACCGTCCCGGCCATTAGCCCCATGGAGAGCATCGTTAAAAATAAGCCGTGGGAGAGAGATTTCCAAGGCGTAGATTCCCAAAGGTTGATCTCGCTGAGGTCGTAGGTAATGCCGGCTTCAGCTTCATGGGCCGCATAACCGTAGGTGTAGGCCAGAATATCCATAAATTTCGTGAGATTCGTTGTAATAACTCGCTAATATTGCCCATCCTAGTCTGAAATTTGAGGGAATGCTAAGATTTTTCCGGCTCTGGCTTGGGGGATTTCTGCTCAATTTTCAAATCCGGCAAGCCCGTTAACTTCTCCGTCGGCCCCTTAACGTGCTCCGTGGGGACATAAATGTTTAGCCCTCGGGGCACACAACGAACCTCAATGGGGGTATTTTGCGCCAATTCCCCATCTAACACGACTTTTTGAGGGGGATCTGTGGTGATTTTGACCCGCTGGGCTTGGAGGTAGCCAATGTCATCCCGCTCGGCGGGGCGGTTTTGGATGGCGGTTTGTAGGAGGTGTTGGGAGGCGGCGATCGCCCCCGTCCAATTCGTAGGGGCGACAATCGTGATATCGAGCCAGCCATCATCGGCTTTGAGCATCGCGGGCCCTTGGGCAAAAATTGACGTAGCGGGGGCGGCATTGGCGACGGTGACGGCGATCGCCGTCGTTGTGATCACCTGATCCTCCGTTTCCAATTCCACCGTGAAGGGCTTCAGGTTTTGCAACTCCTTCACCCCCGCCACCCAATAGGCCAAAGCTCCCAGGCGATCCTTGAGGGGGCGATTGGCAGCTTCGATCACTTCCGCCTCAAACCCCACCCCCGCCAACAAAATCAGCGGCGCACCATTGCAATAGCCCCCGTCGATGGCCTTAATCTGTCCCTGGGTAATCACATCACAGGCCGCAGCTATATCGGTGGGCAGTTCCAAGGCGTTGGCAAAGGCGTTGGCGGTGCCTCGGGGAATAATCCCCAAGGGAATCCCCGTTTCCATCAATACCCCCGCCACCATCGACACGGTGCCATCCCCCCCTGAAGCAAGAATCGCTGCAAAATCTTCCTGTTTAGCCTGTTGGGCCAAAGGTTCACCATCACAGTCGGGGGTGGTTTCGTAAACCGTGAGATCAAAATGCGGGGTGAGGCGATCGCGAATGATCTGCAAATCTGCTGTGGCATCGCTTTGGCCCGCCACGGGGTTAAAAATTAAACAAACTTTTGGCAACATAACCCATCCTTGCGATCCCAGAATAGCGATTATTCTAGAGTTTCCGAGGGAAAACAGCCACATTTTGGTGTTGTGCTCAACACTAGCCTGGTGAGGCAGGCTGTATCCTGAATCTTCAGCAATTTCCCAAGGCTGGGCTGTTATGTCACAACTTCTTTCACGGTCAACGCGCCACTTGAAAGGCGATTTATTTGGGGGAATTACGGCGGCGATCGTCGCCTTGCCCTTAGCTCTAGCCTTTGGCGTGGCCTCCGGAGCGGGGGCCGTGGCGGGGTTATATGGGGCGATTTCCGTCGGCTTTTTGGCCGCCCTCTTTGGGGGAACCCCCAGCCAAATTTCCGGCCCCACCGGCCCCATGAGCGTGATTATGGGAACGGTTTTCGCGGCATTAATGCTCCAACACCCCGATAACGGCATTGCCCTCGCCTTTACGGTGGTGATGTTTAGCGGCGTGTTTCAAATCCTGTTCGGGGTGTTTAAATTGGGTCGCTACATCACCCTCATGCCCTACACGGTAATCTCCGGGTTTATGTCGGGCATTGGTTTTATCATTCTGATCATCCAAATTGCCCCCCTCGTCGGTCATCCCATCGGCCCCAATGTCTTAACCTCGCTGCGGGAAATTCCGGCGGCTCTCGCTCAACCCAACTGGGCCGCCACCAGCATCGGCATTTTAACGCTGCTGATTGTCTTTGGCTCGCCCCCACGGTTGAACCGAATTATTCCTTCGCCCCTCTTGGCCCTGGTGATTTGTACTGTGGTTTCCATGGTCGCCTTTTCCCGTGGAGCAATGCCCCGCATTGACGATATCCCCCCCAGCCTGCCCCACATTCAACTCCCCGCCTTCACCCTCGATCAATTGCCCCTGATGATTGGCTACGGCTTAATGTTGGCGGCTCTGGGTTCCATTGATTCAATCCTCACCTCCTTAGTGGCCGATAACCTCACCCAAACGGAACACAATTCCGATCAGGAATTAATTGGCCAGGGGTTGGGCAATTTGGTTTCGGGGTTGTTTGGGGGCTTGCCTGGGGCGGGGGCAACGATGCGGACGGTGATTAACATCAAAGCCGGGGGACGCACGCCGCTATCGGGGATGATTCATGCGGTGGTGTTGCTGGGGATTGTTTTGGGGGCGGGGCCGCTGACGGCAAAAATTCCCCATACGGTTTTGGCGGGGATTTTAATTAAGGTGGCGGTGGATATTATTGATTGGAGCTTTTTGCGCCGCGCCCATCGCATTTCCCGCAAAACCACGGGGATTATGTATTTGGTCTTGTTCCTAACGGTGTTTGTGGATTTGGTGACGGCGGTGGCGGTGGGGGTGTTTATTGCCAATGTTTTAACCCTGGAACGCCTCAGCAAGATTCAACAACAGGAGGTGCAATTGATCACGACGGCGGCGGAGGGGTTTCACCTTTCGCCGGAGGAGCAAACGCTGTTGGCCCAAGCCCAGAATCGAATTCTCCTCTTCCAATTGGGGGGGGCGATGAGTTTCGGGGCGGCCCGCTCCATTGCCCAACGGATGGGGATGATCGAGCGGTATGATGTGCTGATTTTGGATTTTAGCCCGGTGCTGTTTTTGGGGGTGACGGCTTCGTTGGCGGTGGAGACGATGGTGAAGGCAGCGGTGGCGAAGGGTCGCGCTGTGTTTTTGGTGGGCGCAAAGGGGGAGGTGAGCGATCGCCTCCACCGTTTGGAAATTTTCCAACACCTGCCCCTAGACCAACGGGTGAGCGATCGCCTCGAAGCCCTCCAGCAGGCGGTGGATTCTATTCAACCCGACCCCTTTTGCACCTTAGATTCCCGCCAGCGTTAACCCTTAGAGGATGCCTTCGAGATAATCGTAAACGGCGAACTGGGTGGTGATTTCTGGGGGGGTGAGATCGGCGCGAATTGGGCCTTGATAACGCACTAGGGCCAGATCAAAGCGACAGGGCCAGGTGCTATAGCGGGGAAATTCCCCCAAAAAACAGGCGGCGGTTTCGGAAAGTTTCGTCTGTTTTTGGGGGGTGATGGCGGTGAGACCTTGATGATCCCAGGAGCGATCGCTCCTGGTTTTCACTTCAATAAACACTAAGGCGGGTGGGCCGGGGGGTTGGGCAATCAGATCCAATTCCCCCCAAGGGCATCGCCACCGCTGGGCGAGAATTTGCCATCCCTGAGCTTCGAGCCACAATTGCACGCGCTTTTCTCCCAAGGTTCCCACCCAATGATCTTGTTGTTTTTTGGTTTTGGCCATGGGTTTTTTGGGTTGGGGGAACAGGGAATGGGGAATCGGGGTTAGGGTTTGGCTTCTAGTTTGGCTAAACGGCTTTTTAAGTCTTGATTATCCTTTTTCAACTGCTCCAATTCTTCCCGTAGTTGGGTGAGGGCTTTATCGGAGCCGAGGTTTTTCTGCACCCGCTTGATCGCCTCTTCTGCCATGCGCCGGACGCGGCCGTCGGGGGTTTGGTCGGCTAGGGCGGTGAGGATGGCGATCGCCTCCGGGGTTTGCATTTGCCCCAAGGCCCCACTGGCGGCCACTTGGGTGAGGAAAAAGGATTCTTGGGCGATCGCCTCCAATTCCTGAGCAATGTGTTCCACTTGATCGGGGGTTTGGCCCGTGGACACCGCTCCCAAGGCACGGATCGCCGCCAAGCGTAGGGCTTGGGGTGTGCCGGGTTGGGTATATTCGAGGATTAACGCCACGGCTTCGGGATTGGTTTTCAATTGGCTCAGGCCGCCAATGGCCCCGGAGCGCACCACCTCATTCCAACCGCTACGGGTTTCGAGGACGGAACGGAAAAGGGCGATCGCCTCCTCTTGTTTCGTTTTCAATACCCCTGTGACCATGCCGCCCAAACTCCGCAAAGCGGCCGCCTCTGCCCCATAGCTGGCATCGCCATCGCGGGCTACAGCCTGGACTAATTCGTAACTTTTCACGGTCTTAATTTTCGCCAAACTTTCCACCACCGCCCGACGCACCCGCGCATCTTGATCCTGCAACCCCATGCTGAGGGCATCCACGGCTTGATCCAGCTTGATTTTGCTCAACTGTTTCGCCACTTCCAACCGCACGCCCCAGAAGCCATCGCCCGTTAAGGCGGCTTGGAGGGAGGCGATCGCCTCTAGTCCTCCCTTTTTCGCCAAAGCAATGGCCGCATAGATGCGAGAAACGGGATCGGGATCATACTTAAGTTGCTGCTTCAGGGCCGCTACGGGATAATCTAACTGCACTGTTTTTAAGAAACTATTGCAGACATCGAAGCTAAAGAAATCAGGTTTTTGAGTGAGGGGGAAATAAAATGTCTGTTCCGGCTGATTAAGGCGCACGGTCAAGGATTGGAACGAAACCTGCTCCTCAGAACTCACAAAACCAAAAGCAATGGGAATCTCCAAATCAAACAGTTGGCTATCACTGCCACGGGAATCAGTTTTCGCCTGGGTTTGCTTCACCGTCACCTTGGCTAACTTCGCCTCATTATCCCAGCCATAACTGATTTTAAAATCAGGATGCCCGCCCCGGAACACATACTGATCAAATAAGAAGGCTAAATTGCGGCCGGTGGCCTGCTCAATCGCTCGGAGTAAATCGATAGTTTCTACGGTTTTATGGGCATTGTCATTAATAAACCGATGGATCGCCCGATTAAACAATTCATCGCCTAAAATCCCCCGGATCATGTGGTAAACACAGGCTCCTTTTTCGTAGAGGTGGCGATCATAGAGTTCGATGGCTTCGCGGTAAATATGGGTGACAATGGGGCGACGATAGCGAGAACTGTCTTCGCTGAGATAGCTGCGGGCCTCATTGAGGAGGTAATAGGCCCCCGCTTCCGGGCCATATTCATGCTCCGTCCAAATCACCTCGGAATAGGAAGCCGCCCCCTCTTTAATCCAAGCATGGGACCAATGCTTAATCACCACCAAATCCCCAAACCATTGATGAGCTAGTTCATGGACGACTAAGCTTTCGGTGCGCTCATTATCGAGCATTGCCCGCTCATCGAGTAAGCAGCGATCTGTCAATAATGTTGTGGAAGTGTTTTCCATCCCCCCAAAAATAAAGTCAGCAACGCAAACCTGCGCGTATTTGGGATAAGGGTACTTGTAGCCGTATTTTTCACTTAAAAAAGCGATCATTTGCGGCGTTTTACCCATGCTTAAACGGGCGGATGCTTCTTGGCCCTTTTCTACATAATAAGTCACAGGAATGCCCTGCCATTGGTCGGCAATTTCGGCAAAATCGCCCACGGCAAGGGTCATTAAATAGGTGGGGTGGATTTGTTTTTGATGCCAATGGTAACAGGTGCGATCGCCTCGGTTTTCCGTTCCCACCAATTCCCCGTTAGAAATGGCCCGCAGGGGTTGGGGGACTTCGACGCGGATTTCTGAGGTGGCAAGTTGACCAGGATAATCAAAACAGGGGAACCAATAGCGAGAATCCTCATCTTCCCCCTGCGTCCACACCTGCACGGGTTTATCGGGATAATGGGCATCGGGGCCGATGAAGTAGAGGCCGCGCTGGGGTTGGTGGGCGGCGTAGTCGATGCTCAGGTTAAAAGTCTCGGAGCCGGTGGGTTGCAATAGTTCAACGGTTAGCTGCTCGCCGTTGTAGTCGAAGGGTTGGGCTATTTCCCCCACTGTTACGCCGCGAATCTCCAAATCGACGGCATCGAGGGTGAGGTGGGTAATGCCGGAGCGGATCGGGCGGATCGTGATCGTGCAAGTCCCGCTAAATTCCTGTTGGGGAATATTTAAGACCAGATCAAGGGCAATATGCTCCACTTGGCCGGGGCGATCGGGGTTGTAGTGGGGTTTGGCTCCCGGCAGTTCAAAGGAGTTATGGCGATCGCCCTCGTCATCAAAGGAGAAAAATTGCGTGATCATGGAATTTCTGCATCAATACATCTGCAATCCATTTTAGGCCCCCAATGGGGGAGAATTGGCCATCCATCCCCCCCCAGCGGCATTTACCAACCTTTGCCCGCTTGATCAAGAACGTAGGCTGCTACGTTGTCCAGTTGCTCAGGCGTGAACTTTGCGCCAAAGCCGGGCATCACTCCCTTGCCGTTGATCACTTGGGTTTTAATCGCTTCAATGTTGGCCATATTCCATTTTTCCAAATCCCCCTGTTTCAGGGTCTTTGCGCCATTGACCACATTGCCGCCGCCCATGTGGCAAGCCGCACAATTGGCTTTAAAAACCGCTTCCCCAGCCCCTAAGTCCGCCGCTTGGGCCGGCATCAGCCACAACAGGGGCAGAAACAGCACCGTCAGAGCCAGGGTGATGAAAAGTTTACGCATGATCGTGTTCTCCAAAAATCAGAATGCTCTGATCTTGGAAGGGTGGGAATCGCTGAGTCAAGCGACAGTCTGTCGAAATAAAGGAGTAGAGGAGCATAATCTCGATCCTCCTAGGGATGGGTGGGGGGCGAAAATTTTTGTGCCTCCGGCAGGCTTACGCCAACGCCCCTACATCAACTCCCCACTTCCCACTCCCCACTCCCTACTCCTCAACCAACCCCGCCAATGCCCCCGCTACATCCCGCGTCAACTGCTTAGACGCGCCCTTCAGGGACAACTGAGGGTATTGATTGACGGCGATCGCCTCCCCGATTTTCACCGTCACCGCACTGCCGCGACGGGGAATCTTTTGGGAATATTGCAAACTGACGGGGACAATTTGCACGGGGCGATCGCACCCCCGCGCCTCCCGTTCCGCCTGAGCCTGCAAAGCCACCATCGCCACGCCCCGCTTAATGGTCTGCACCCCCGATGCTCGAAAAATATCCCCCTCCGGGAAAATCACCACCATTTCCCCCTGATTTAAGAGGTTGACGGTGTGATCCAAACTGGCCAACTTGCGGTGATGGGCATGGGTATCGACGGGGAACCCCCCTAAGCGACGAATAAACCACCCCTGCACCCCCCGCATTTCATCAGCAGAAACCATAAATCGCAGGTAACGGCCTGTGACACTTTTACCAGTGGTATGGGCGACGATCAGCGCGTCCCAGCGGGAGCGGTGGGTGGGGGCGAGGATCACCGGGCCGGTTTTGGGGATGTTTTCCTGGCCAATCACAGTAATTTGACTGAAGTAGTAGGGCAGGATGACCTGATTCCCTAGGGGATAGGCGATCGCACTGATCAGGGGGGAAATGCGGGAGGATACGGGAATCGTTGAGGACATCATCACAAGCTCACAGCGTCGGGTTCACTTGCCTTCACCTTATCGAGGGGGGTAATAGGGATGGGGGCGATCGTGACAGTTTCGGGAGCGTAACGGGAAAGGTTGGCCGTGGCGGGTGTGAAGAAAGAAAACATTATGTAAAGTTGGGGGCGATCGCCTCAACGTTTCTGAGAGAATAAAAAGCCAGTCAGTCAAGGAACTTCAACCGTTTCGCGTATTTTTACCTAGCCCTGGAGGTTAATCGTTTATGAAATTGGCTTATTGGATGTATGCAGGCCCGGCGCACATTGGCACGTTGCGGGTTGCCAGTTCCTTTAAAAATGTTCATGCGATTATGCACGCTCCCTTAGGGGATGATTATTTCAATGTGATGCGCTCGATGTTGGAACGGGAGCGCAATTTTACCCCCGTGACGGCTAGCGTTGTTGATCGTAACGTGTTGGCGCGGGGTTCTCAGGAAAAGGTGGTGGATAATATCACCCGCAAAGATCAAGAAGAACACCCGGATCTCATTGTCCTCACCCCCACCTGCACATCGAGTATTTTGCAGGAAGATTTACAGAATTTTGTAGATCGCGCCCAAATGGATGCCCAGTGTGATGTGATGCTGGCGGATGTCAATCACTACCGGGTCAATGAATTGCAGGCGTGCGATCGCACCCTCCAACAAATCGTTGAATACTACATTCAAAAAGCCCGCAAACAAGGGGATCTCGATACCACCAAAACCGAGCAACCTTCGGTGAATATTTTGGGCATGACCACCCTCGGTTTCCACAATCGCCACGACTGTACGGAGTTGAAGCGATTGATGGCGGATTTGGGGATCATCGTCAATACTGTTATACCGGAAGGGGCATTGGTGGAGGAGTTGAAGAAACTGCCCAAGGCCTGGTTTAACCTCGTTCCCTATCGGGAAGTGGGGGGCATGGCGGCCCAATATTTAGAGGCGGAGTTTGGTACGCCGACGGTGGATATTACCCCGATGGGGGTGGTGGAAACGGCCCGCTGTATCCGGGCGATTCAAACTGCCCTCAATGACCAGGGCGCGAATGTAGATTATGAGGCTTTTATTAAGGAGCAAACCCTCTACGTTTCCCAAGCGGCTTGGTTCTCCC
>JAABSU010000039.1 GCA_011390265.1 Spirulina sp. | reverse complement strand
CATGGGATACCACCCTGAAACTGTGGAATTTAGCCACGGGGGAAGCCGAATGTACCCTCATCGGTCACACTGACTCGGTATGGGCGGTAGCCATCAGCGCCAATGGGCAAAGGGCGGTTTCCGCTTCATTGGATAACACCGTGAAGCTGTGGGATTTGGTTAAGGGGGAGGAAATCGCCAGTTTTACTGCTGAAGCAATGTTATTAGGCTGTGCCCTTGCCCCAGATGGGATGACGGTCGTGA
>JAABSU010000038.1 GCA_011390265.1 Spirulina sp. | reverse complement strand
TTTCTACGGTTGGAGGGGTTGAGGGGTTGAGAAACCGGGTTGCTTAACCCGATTGGGGTGAGGAGGCAAAGGTTAAGGCAGAAACTGAGTTTATGGGATGTGGGTGGAGGGCAAGAAACCCGGTTGCTGGGACGATTTGATAAGATGTGATAACTCAAAGGATGAAACGATGCTAGAAATCACCCTAAATTGTCAACCAGACCCCCAAACCTTGACCCAATTGGTACAGGTGGCGATGCAAGAACAGAAAAGTTTAGAGAGTCTGCTGGATGAGGCGAGTAGGGGCGATCACCTACTCTTGACAAGCCAATTTTTTCTGAGAGGCAAATCAGCAGTCCCTTATCATATCCATGATTCCCAGGAAAATTCCTGAACTTGGTTGATACGCTGAAAATCACTATCAGCAGAAACAAGAATTAATCCGTGCTGGATGGCTGTCGCAACAATCCAAAGATCATGGTCAGTAAATCCTAAATGGCTGATACTGGTGCGCCGCCGCTTGTTTTTCTCCTTAGGAGCAAAATGATTAAAAACCGATGTCTTAATCTGGCTATACAAAATTGCCGTTTCTTCATCTATGAAATATAGGTCAACCTTAGCCAAAAACTCTTCTACGACTGGGATATTTTCGGATCTTCTCGCAGACTTATCAGCCATATAAAGCAATTCTGCGTAAGTAATAATGCTAATTGCAATTGTATGATCACCCTGATTTCTTAAAACATTAATCATTGCCGTATTGCCATTAATAATAGCACTGCAATGGTTCGTATCTAGTAAATAGTCCATCAAATTAAAACTTGGCTTGTGAGCGAGCATCATAGACCAACTTTAAGCATTTTTCTAGATCATCTCCCCGCCAAGTTTTCGTAGATTCTAAGATAGCTTTGGCAGTCTTCCCTCTCCTAATCGGCTCTAATTTTCGCACTGTTGATGATTGAACCGGTTCAACAGCCTCTAAGGAATCGAGCAACTCACTCACAATGGTCAGTCTTTCCAATGAGAGGTTGTTGAGTTGGCTGGCAATTTTTTGGCGTAATTGAGTGGTATTCATCGCAAAACCCCCACGTTAACATCGCCCCTCAACTTTAGCAAATCTCGATCAAACCCGATCAGGAGAGCGATCGCCCCTGCCGGACATAAAGACGAAATCAACAGCGAACCCGCCGCCACCAGTAACCGATGTTGTAGGGCCATACTTCCCAAAACAATCCAAAATTTACCCCATTCTACCAAAACCCGCGCAACTCACCTACCGGTAGCCATCATCTCTATGCGAGCCAGTAGGGGGGCAAGAACCGCTAACGCTCTACCTCCCAATCTTCCCACGGTAAACCCTCTACCCGACTAAATTCACGGACATTGTGCGTTACTAGCGTGAGATGATGTGCCAGAGCGATCGCGGCAATTTGGAGATCATAAGACCCGATAGGAGTCCCCTTTGATTCTAATTGTGATCGAATGATGCCAAATAAATTTGCCGCCACATCATCAAAAGGAAGAGAAATAAATTGCGAAAGAAACGCAGTCTGTAACCTGAGGTTTTTGTCCGGATCAGCACTCTTCATTGAACCATAAAAAAGTTCTGCTTTGACCACTGAACAGACAGCAATTTCTTGGTGATAAAAATCCAATTTTCTCTTTAGAGCCAAGTTTTTGCCCCGTAAATAGATAATACAACTATTGGTATCCAGCAAAAATCTCATAGGATAGGTTGGCGATCGCCCTGTTGGGGTTGAGGATGGCGGATAAACGTTTCATCCTCAATACAACCATAATATTGAGCGAGGGAATTCTCTTCATGATAGAGAGTGGAAGTTACTTCGGGCAAAGTTGGAGGAGTTGGCTGTAAAGATTCCACCAGCAGTTTCAGCAATGCCCAACGCTCCCCCGCTGGTAAATCCAAGACTTGTGTTTGTAATTGTTGGAAGGTCATAGCACTAGCAATAAGAGATGTGATGTTTGACGATCGCTCCTCAACTTTAGCAAATCTGAATCAATGCCAAGGGCCAGAGCGATCGCCCCCGCCGGACATAACGAGGTAATCAACAGCGAACCCGCCGCCACCAGTAACCGATG
The DNA here is from genome assembly GCA_011390265.1 of Spirulina sp. GTDB lineage: Bacteria > Cyanobacteriota > Cyanobacteriia > Cyanobacteriales > Spirulinaceae > Spirulina. The sequence continues at coordinate 19,975 of JAABSU010000038.1, read as the reverse complement.
TTGTAGGGCCATACTTCCCAAAACAATCCAAAATTCACCTCATTCTACCAAAGCCAGTGCAACAAACCGTATCCTTCGCCCCCGATTTCCCCTTCCCTTGTGTCCGGAAAAAAGCGTCACAACCGGTAGAACCGGGTAAGGGCTTTATTGCGTCAATACTATTGTCAAGTCCATGACACGCTATCCACCCCTGAGCAGTCTGTACCAACAGCCTCATCATTATGGAAACCCTCCTTGCCGCCACCCTCCTCTCCCTCTCCACCAACCTCGATAACTTGGCTGTGGGATTTGCCTATGGTTTGCAACGGTTAACCATTGGTTGGGTCGCCAATGGCGCGATCGCCCTCCTCTCCGGCATCAGTACCCTAATCGCCATGACCCTCGGCCAGGAAATGGCCACGGTGTTAACGCCGCAACTCGCCCATCAATGGGGGAGTTTCATTTTGATTGGGGCAGGGGCGATCGCCCTCGGTAAACATTATTTCACCGCTGAAACCGACACAACCCGCCCCCAAGGCGCGATGAGTCTGCGCGATGCCCTCATGCTGGGTTTGGCTCTGACCTTTAGCAATTTGGGGACAGGGATCGGCGCAGGAATGGCCGCGTTAGATCTGGGGATGACGAGCATTTTAAGTTTGGTTTCGAGCTTGGCCCTGATGGCCGGGGGCGTATGGGTGGGTCGCCTCCTCAACCACCAACTGCGGAATTTGCCCCTGATGACCCTTGCCGGTGTGGTGTTGATGGGGTTGGGATTTTATGAATATTTCACCTAAACCCTTGGGGATCTCGTTCGTGGGCGAGTTCACCCAGGATATAGGTAGCGGCGATCGCCCGATCATCCCCCAAAATCATCAAAGCAAACACCTGATCCGCTAACTGCTCTAAATCCGTGGGATTCGCCACCGGATTGCGAAACGCCATTAACGGCGTAGCCCGACGATCCAAAACAATCAAATCCGCCTCTTTCCCCGGTTCAAAATTGCCAATATATTCCTCCAAATTGAGCGCCTGCGCCCCGCCCAAGGTGGCTAAAAAGAGGGTTTGTAATCCCGATAGTTTCTGGTGGCGTAATTGGGCCACCTTATAGGCCTCATTGCCCGTTTGTAACAGCGAAAAACTCGTTCCCGCCCCCACATCTGTCCCTAGACCCACCTTCACCGGCTGATCAGCATTTTTCGCCACTTCAATTTTAAATAAACCACTGCCTAAAAATAGGTTCGATGTGGGGCAAAAGGCGATCGCCGCCTCCGTCACCGATAGGCGGGCAAACTCAGCGGGGCTGAGGTGAATCCCATGGGCAAACAGGGAGCGCGGCCCCACTAACCCAGCGCGATCATAAACATCGAGATAACTATCTGCTTCCGGGAAAAGGGATTGCACCCATGCAACCTCATCGAGATTTTCCGCAATATGGGTCTGTAAATGCACATCGGGAAATTCCCGCAACAGTTGCGCGGCTACGGCCAACTGCTCCGGGGAAGAAGTGGCGGCAAACCGGGGGGTAATGGCATAACGGAGGCGATCGCACCCATGCCATTTTTCAATCAACGCCTTACTTTCTTGATAAGCCTGCTCCGGCGTATCCCGCAAATTCTCCGGCGCATGGCGATCCATCAACACTTTGCCGGTAATCATCCGCAGGTTACGGCGTTGGGCAGCGGTGAAAAAGGCTTCGACGGATTGAGGATGCACCGTGGCAAACACGAGGGCGGTGGTTGTGCCGTTGCGAAGGAGTTCATCAAGGAAAATATCGGCAACCTTAGCGCTGTAGTCCGGATCGGCGAATTGGGTTTCGGTGGGGAATGTGTAGGTATTCAGCCAGGTGAGCAGTTGTTCCCCATAGGAGGCGATCATTTCCGTTTGGGGGAAATGGATATGGGTATCAATCAGGCCCGGTGTGATCAGTTGATGGGGATAGGTGGTGATGGGAATCCCTTGATAGGTCGCCTCTAGATCTGCATAGGAGCCAAAGGCTTTAATTTTCCCGGCTTCAATCACCAGCAGGCCATCACTGTAGTAGCGCACGGCTTCGGCTTCGGGGTGATAGAAGGGATCGGCGATGAAATCGAGACAAGCCCCACGGATACCGTGGATGGAGGGGGAAGGGCTGGAAATGGACAAAAGAACCCCTTAGGCGTTTGAAAACAAGAGTAAATCTTACCTTAGGGGCGAAAATTTTTCCTCGAGAGAAACCACGAAGTTAAAACCTCCTTTCTGCTTCGTTTTGAGGCTGAGGATCCCCCCGGCTGCGCCGACCCCCTTAAAAAGGGGGTTAAATGCTCAGAACCCCCCTTTTTAAGGGGGGCAGGGGGGATCCTGCCTTTGCCCCTACGGGGGGTTGAGGGTGGCTTCGATCATGGCCAAATCCAGATCCAGAGCAGCGGCGATCTGGGCCGGGGTTAGCCCTAGGGCCGCGAGGCGGGGGATGGCTTCCTGCTGGGCCTGTTCGGCGCGATCGGCCCGCTCTTTTTCAGCCTCGGCCCGTAGCTTTTCCCTTTCCGCCTGCTCCATCGGGGTTTCAATCCAAATCCTGGCACTGTCGTAGAAACGCAACCATTGCCCCTCAATGCCCTGATAAACGCCTTCCCAGACCCCAACACCCAACCCTAAACACTCGATCCAGAGTTTGCCACTGGAGCGAACCTCTAAGGGTTCATAGCGTCCTCCTTCGAGACGAAAGGCGCGAAAATGGCGATTGTAGCGATCGAAGATCACATAGAAGGGAATCCGTAGTATTTGCTCATAGACTTGCCATTTGGTCGGGGGTTTATCGGCACTAGGGACTGTTCGGCCCAAGTCTTCGGCTTCTGTGTTGGGGGAAAGCAATTCCACCACCAACAAGGGACTAATCCCTTCCTGCCAAATCACATAACTCAACCGCAAATCTTCCTGAGCTTGGATCGCCCGCGCCCCCATCACCACAAACCAATCGGGGCGTTTATACCAAGCGGGGTGATGGACATCGTAGTAGAGGTTGAGGTCTTGGGCGCTGAAACAGGTTTGGGGGGGATCGGTTGCCGGGGGTTGGCAGGTGAGGGTGAGGAGTGTGGGTTGAAGGGCGTGGAATTCGTCAGGCAAACCGCTCTCCTCTGGGTCTTCGCTGGGTAGGTCGTACATCGTGGGCAGGGGGTGCTGCCAACGGCGATCGGGACTGATCGTGAGGCATGAATTTTGAGATTCCAGCAGACCGCTCTCGTCTACGTCTTCGCTGGGTAGGTCGTACATGGTGGGTAGGGGACGCTGCCAACGGCGATCGGGATTAACCATGGGTGAATCCTGTGGGGGTACGTTTTTATTATAAATGGGGAATGGGGAACGGGCAACGGGGGAATTAGGGGAGGGGGAGGGTGGCCTGGAGGGCGATCGCCACCCCCGCTCCGATCGCCGTATTAATCCCATTAACCACTTCGTTCGTCAGCCAAGCATAACGGTCTTGGAGGGTTGCGCCGATGACGCTTTCTAGATTTGTGGCGATGAAGGCGGCGAAGATGCAGATCAGGATGCCCCAGGGGGTGATCAGGCCCACGGCCCAACCGAGGACGGCAATGATCAGAGAGGCGATCGCCCCTGCCCCCGTTCCTTCCAAACTGACGGCCCCCTCCGTTCCCCGTGGCACGGGCTGTAAGGTGGTGATTAAAAACGTGCGTTGGCCGTAGGCTTTGCCCACTTCTGAGGCGGTGGTGTCGGATAATTTGGTGCTGAAGCTGGCGACGTAACCGAGGGTAAACAGGGGGGCGAATGGGGGCCAAATCAGCAGGGCAAGGGCGCAAATTGTTCCCACCAGAGCCGATCCCCACACGTTTTCCGGGCCTCGCAATCCTCCCCGCTTTTCCGCAATCCCCGCCGCTTCTTTCTCCGCCATGCCGATTTTCGTCACCGCTGAACCCACGAAGAGATAGAACACCACGACGACATAACCGGGAGCTTGTAAACAACCCCAGACTAAGACCCCCAAGAGCCAAGCATGGCCATATCCAGCGGGAGTCAGGAGTTTTTTCGGGGCGATTAAAGCAAGACCGATGAGAACGGTATTGAGGGCGATCGCCTCTAACCATGGATTAAACAACATAGCTGATCCCCCCTGCAAACCCTCTGAGCCTAGCCTACAGGATACAATGGCCATGGATTCTTAGAGGTTAAAACCGATGGCTTTTTTACGGCAAGTGGTCGCCCCCCTATTGGTGGTGCTGGTGTTTTTAGTCGCCCTCGTGGCCGTGAGTGCGCGGATTTTTCTGCCCTCGGATATGGCGGCCCCGGCTCCCGTGGCTCCAGAAGATGCCCCCGCTTGGATCATGCCCGCCGAAGGCTAACGCTCCAGAAGAGGGGAACGTCGTAGTTTATAATTGGCCTGGTGGTTGGCCCCCTGTAAAGCTGATGCCCGGGGCGATTGCCCCCAAACCCCCCGCCTACGATAGCGATAGCGCATGAACGACGACGAACTCACCCTGTTGAATTTTGAGAGCGAACTGGAAGATCCCCTCGATGAATTAGATCATAGCGATCGCCAGACTCCGGATCCAGAGGTGATGTTAGCGTTGTTGTCTCACCCAGAGCCGGGGCAGCGGATGTTGGCGGCCCGGGCCTTTAGTGAACTCAGCGAACCGCGAGCCATCCCCCAACTCATCCAACTGCTCACCGATGTTTGCCCCTTGGTGCGGGTCAGTGCGGCCTATGGTTTGGGGCGCAATCCTGCGGATGTGGCGGTGGGGGCGTTGATTGAGCAGTACCATCGGGATTTTAATGGCTATGTGCGCAAGGGGATTGTTTGGGCCTTGGGAAATTGTCGCGATCGCCGCTCTGTTACGCCCCTGATCCACGCCCTCAAAACCGATATTCCCGCCGTGCGCCTTTGGGCCGCCAGTGGTCTGGCCCAAGTGGCCCATTTGGACTATAAAGACATCATCACCGCCATTCCCCCCCTGATCGAAGCCCTCCACCGCGACCCGATCCCCGCAGTGCGCAGTAATTGCGCTTGGGCAGTGGGGCAACTGTGCCGGGAATTGCCCTCCAATGTCGTCTATGCGACGGCCATTGATGCCCTGCTGGAGGCGTTGGTGGAGGATGAGGATATGGGAGTCACGGAGGATGCCAAGGCGGCGCTGTTGCGGGTGGGAGATCTCCGGGGATTGCAGATGATTGAGGAATTGGAATTTGAAGGCCTAGTTTAGGGGGGCAAGGGGGCGATCGCCCCTCCTTAGGGCGTATTATCCCAACTGGGGAATTTTTTCAGCAGATCCCCTCCTTGGATGGGTTAGGGGTGGGTTCCGGTTGCCAAACTGAGAGACTCCCCCCGCTACAATGATCTCATCATCCCCACCCGCCTAACCATGACCACCACCCTCAACCCCACCACCGTTGAAATTTCCCCCAGCTACCGGATCCCCCTCGTCCTCTTGGGCTTGGGTCTGCTCACCGTCCCCCTTTCCCTTTGGGTCGCGGCTCCCGTCATTTTCTTCAGCCTCTTTCTGACGATCCAAACGGCAACGATCCGCCTCCGATTCACCCCCGAATCCCTCGCGGTCTACCGCTCCGGCCAGCAAATCCGCGATTTTCCCTACCGCGATTGGCAAAACTGGCGGGTTTTTTGGCCCGCGTTCCCCGTTTTGTTCTACTTTCGAGAGGTGAAAAGTATTCACTTTTTGCCGATGCTGTTTAACAGTCAAGAATTGCTGGCTTGTTTGCAACCCTTGCCTAAGGTAGACTAACGCCGCCGCTGCTGTCTTTCACGTTTTTTAAACCATGACCTCCGACGATCGCCCCCTTGATCCCCATAACCCCGATAACTTGGATAACTTACAACCCCTGCCGGAATTAACGCCGGAGGGGGCTAAACCCTTGCCCGATCTACGCTCAACCCAGGAAACCCCCCCCGCCCCACCGGAGGCGTTAGGGAATCCTGAGCCTGAGGTGATGGGAGATGGGGAGGCGATGGATAGGCTTGGGCAGATCGCCATCGCCCAAGCTCAAGTCACAGAACTGACGACCCAAGCCGAGGCCCTGAGAACGGAAGTGGCGGAACTTCAGCAAACCGTTGCGGCGTTAGAAGCCCGTCGCCAAGCCCGGTTAGCCGATGAGGGCAAAACCGTGCCGGAACTGATTACGGCGTTGGTGGATGAAAGTTTGGGTCGTCTAGAAGCACAGCGGCAGGCATTAACGGCGGAAGTGGCGAAATTGGAAGCGCGGCGCGATCGCCTTGAAGCCGCCACCCGCAAAACCTTCACCGGCACATCGGAGGAAATCGCCGTCCGCCTCCAAGGGTTTAAAAATTACCTGATCGGCAGTTTGCAGGATCTCGCCGCCGCCGCCGAGCAAATTGATCTCCCCGAACCCCGGATCAGCCCGGCCCCCGCCCCGGAAGTTCGCCCCGCTCCGGAAGCGCCCGGCAGCCCCCAATTTGCCAAGCAGCAATTCCAAGACCAACGCCGCCAAATCACGAGCATCCTCGACCAATACCGCACGATGCCCGACTACTACGGCCCCCCCTGGCAACTGCGCCGCACCTTTGAACCCGTCCATGCCGATCGCGTCCAAACCTGGTTTTTCAAACAGGGCGGCCGGGGGACAATCCGCTCCCTCGGCAGTCGGTTACAAAATATTTTGGTGGCATCGGCGGCCATTTCGGCATTGCGGCGGATCTATGGCGATCGCCTCCAAGTCCTCGTCCTCGCCAACACCCCCGAACGCTTAGGGGAATGGCGCAGGGGTTTACAGGATTGTTTGGGGATTTCCCGCAGTGATTACGGGCCGACGCGGGGCGTGGCTCTATTTGAGGCCCCTGAAGTCTTAGCCCAAAAAGCGGAGCGCTTAGTGGAAACGGAACAATTGCCCTTGATCATCATGGATGAAACGGAAGAAATGATCAGCCTCGCCATCTTGCAATTCCCCCTCTGGCTCGCCTTTGCCCCCGATCCAGCCCAAGCCTCTAATTATCTGTATTAGGGGTTAAGGGCAGGCGAATGATAAAGGTTGTGCCTTGGCCGTAGGTGGAATCGACATCGAGGCAACCGCCGTGGGTTTCTAGGATAATTTGACGGGCGATCGCCAGCCCTAAGCCCGTCCCTTTTCCCACCTTCTTCGTCGTAAATAAATGGTCAAAAATTCGCGATTTAACCGCCTCCTCCATCCCCTGGCCATTATCGCTAATTCTCACCTCAAGATGCTCCCCGATAATCGCAGTTTTCACGGTGATCTGATTCGGTTTCTTTTCAATCTCGGCAAAGGTTTTGCCCGCATTTTGTTCATCGAGGGCATCAATGGCATTGGCAATAATATTCATAAATACCTGATTCAATTGCCCCGGAAAACAGTCCACCAGCGGGAGATCGCCGTATTGCCGCACCACTTCAATGGCGGGACGCAATTCGTTGGCTTTGAGGCGATATTTCAAGATTAGGAGCGTGCTATCCAGGCCATCATGAATATTAGCCTCAACCCGCTGATCCGTATCGGCTCGGGAAAAAGTGCGTAAACTGTTGCTAATGGCACGAATTCGCTTCATTGCCCCCTGCATTGAATCCAGTAATTTGGGTAAATCCTCGCGCAAAAAAGCGAGATCAATGTCTTCAGCATGATCACCAATATCATCGCTGGGATCAGGGTAAGTCTTTTGGTAGAGTGCTAAATGATCAAAGAGGTCTTGGAGATATTCCTGGGCATTGTGTAAGCTGCCATTCAGGAAACCAATGGGGTTATTAATCTCATGAGCCACCCCCGCCACTAAATTCCCCAACGATGCCATTTTTTCATTTTGCACCATTTGCAATTGGGCATTTTGGAGGTGATTGAGGGCCTGTTGTAGTTCCCCGGATTTGTGCTGAAGGGCTAGCTCCGCCTCTTTGCGATCGTGGATATCTGTACAGGTGCCAATCCATTCATAAATTTCCCCATCCTGGGTCATGAGGGGAACCCCCTTCACATCAAAATGACGGTATTGGCCATCTTTGCCCCGAATCCGATATTGAGTTTTATACAAACTTTTATGCTCAACAGCGGTCATCCAATCGGCAACAGTATGGGCTAAATCATCGGGATGAATGGCATCTAACCAGCCCGAACCCGCCACTTCTGCCTCACTTTGGCCGGTGTATTCCATCCAGTGAACGGTGTTAGTATTTTCCCCGGCAAGGTTGGCAATCCAGATAATTTGGGATGTGGCGGTAGCGAGGTAGCGATAGCGTTGCTCGCTTTGCTCTAGGGCTTTTGCTTTTTCCTGGGCTTCGGCATAAAGACGGGCATTTTCTAAAGAAATAGCCACTTGGGTACAGAGAAAATTGAGAAATTCAATTAAATCACTGGTAAATGTACCAACAACCCGGCGATTTTCTAAGTATAAAATGGCCACCGGTTTACCCTGTTGTAAAATGGGGGTACAGAGTAGGCTTTTAGGTTGCTTTTTGAGAATATAGGGATCTTTTTGCCAATCTGCATCGGTGATTGCATTGTTCAACACTACGGCCTTGAGTTCTTGTTGAACGTGGTGAATTAAGGCCTGGGGAATTGCCTGACTGCAACTGAGTGGAATGGATTCGATCTGTGTCCCGTGATCAAGGCTCGTCATCGCTTCGATACACCATTCAGGCTCACGGGCCATCAAAAATACGCCATGATCAGCCCTGGCATTATTAAGCACTGTTTGCAACAGTGTTTCCAACAGTTTATCGAGTTCGATTTCCTTCGATAGGGCTTGGGAAATATTGAGGATCGTGGTGAGATCGAGGGACGAAATAACAGGATGACCCATGGCAGTAAAAGAAGGGTGATGTTAAGTGTTTTTTTATGTTCCGGGGGGGTGATCGGCTGGTCAATCGATAGGAGATTGATGCTTTGCTATGAATTTTTATGATTAATTGCAACGAGCATTCAAGATCAATCAATGCTCTTTAACAATACTACGCGAATTGCTGCCGTTTGTCCCTCACTGGGCTGGGCAGAACCACGAAAAAACCCCCTGGGCAGGGGGTTCGGGAGATCCTGCCAGGGCAGGATTGAAATTTATGGCGATGTTACGCGGAAACGACGCGGACGGCTTCCCGTACCATTTGGTTGGTATAGCCCCATTCGTTGTCGTACCAGGTCATCACCTTAACCAAATCCCCATCTACGACTTGGATCGTGGCCAAGTCGATGATCGAGGCATGGGCATCGCCGATGATATCAGCGGAGACGATGGGGTCTTCGGTGGCATCGAGGATGCCTTTGTATTTGCCGGCGACTTCTTCTTTGAAGATACTGGTGAGTTCTTCAACGGAGGTGGCGCGACGGGTGACGAAGGTGAGATCGGAGATGGAGCCGACGGGGATGGGAACCCGTACCGCTGCACCGTCAAATTTACCCGCGTAATGGGGGAGGACTTTGGTGGTGGCGATCGCCGCCCCCGTACTGGCCGGAACCAAGTTAGCCGCACCGGCCCGACCGCGCCGGAAATCTTTGGGATCGGGGCGATCGACAATGCCTTGGGTGGCGGTGTAGGCGTGGATTGTCGTCATCACTGCCTTGCTCACCCCAACGCGCCGCTCCATAATTTCGGCCACGGGGGTAATGCAATTGGTGGTGCAACTGGCGCAGGAAAAGATTTTGGCATCTTTAGGCGCTTCAACCACGCCATGGACAACCATCGGCACATTGGGGCTTTTTGTGGGGGCAGAGAGGATCACTCGCTTGGCCCCAGCGGTGAGGTGTTTCGCCAAGTCTTCTTCCTTGATGAAAAAGCCCGTGCATTCAAACACAATGTCAATATCCAGATCCCCCCAAGGGAGGGCAGCGGGGTCGCGCTCGCTAAAGACCTTGACGGTCTTGCCTCCCACGGTTAAACCATCAGCAGCCGTGCCAATGGTCTGGCTGTAACGGCCGTAAACCGTATCGTAGTTGAGTAGGTAAGCGAGATTGTCGGGTGGAACGAGATCGTTAATGGCGACGAGATCTAGGGACGGGGTGTCCTGTAGGACTTTAAAAAGGGCGCGACCGATGCGGCCAAGTCCATTAATTGCCACTTTTGCCATAACACACTCCAGTTTTGAACTGTTCAGCCTCTAGCTTGAGGGAAAATTGTCCAAAACCTGGAAAAACACTGGATTTGTTTCAGATTTCGGGGGAATTTTCCCCCTCGGTGAGCCACGATGCTGGCGATCGCCCTGGGGATCAGACGGTGGCGGTGGGGATTTGGGCGATTTCTTGGATATTTTGCCGCGAGATCCCACTATGGGCGCGTTTAAACAGGCCGGTGAGGACGTTGCCGGGGCCAATTTCGGTAACAGTCTCCACCCCTTGCGCCGCCATATTGGCCATGATTTCCCGCCACCGCACAGAGCCGACCATCTGAGCCAGTAAACGCTCTTTGAGGACGGAGCCATCGATCGCCGGGGTGGGGTCAACGTTGGAAAAAACGGGAATTTGGGCGGTTTGAAACGTTACGGCCTCCAAAATGGGGCGATATTGCTCGTCAGCTTTGGCCATAAAGGGGGAATGGAAAGCACCGGCAACGGCTAAGGGAATGGCCCGCTTACAGGGGACGGCGGCAACGATCGCCTCTGTGGCGGCAGGCGTTCCGGCAATGACGATCTGGCCTTCGCTGTTATCGTTGGCAATGACCACATCGGGGGTGGTGGCGATCGCCCCCTCCACTGCGGCCCGATCAAACCCCATCAGAGCGATCATTTTCCCCCCCGCCGCTTCCGCCATCAGTTCAGCCCGCTGCTTCACCAATTGCAGCCCCGTGGCAAAATCAAACACCCCCGCCACAGAGAGGGCGACATATTCCCCCACACTATGGCCCGCCACAAAATCCGGGGTTGCCGTCGTTCCCAGGGCATCGGCGAGGAGGGTGGCGATCGCATAGAGGCAGGGCTGGGTGTAGCGAGTATCCGCGAGTTTAGCGGCATCCTGACAGGCTTCCGCCACAGACCACCCTAAAATTTGATCCGCTTCAGCTAAACGCTCTTGGGCTTGGGGATTCGTGGCCAAATCCGCCAACATTCCCACTTTTTGAGAACCTTGGCCGGGAAAAATCCATGCAGTTTTGGTCATGTTGTTAATTTTTGAATCATGAGGGTACAAAAGGGCACGGTTCGCCCCAAAACCGGCTAATGCTGAGGGCCGCCCCAGGCAAAAATCGCCGCGCCCCAACTCAGGCCCGCCCCAAACCCAGCGGTGGCAATCACATCACCGGGTTTGATTTTGCCCGATCGCACCGCACCATCGAGGGCAAGGGGAATGGAGGCAGCGGAGGTATTGCCATATTGGGCAATGTTGCTAATCACACGGTCTGGATCAATATTGAGGCGTTGGGCCACGGCATCGATAATCCGTTGATTGGCTTGGTGAAGAATCAGCCAATCAATGGCTTCGGTGGTGAGGTTCGCTCGGAACAGGGCTTTAGAAACCACATCGGGGACTTTCGCGGCGGCAAACCGGTAAATTTCCCGGCCGTTCATCGTAATCGGTTGATAACCCCCCACGCCAACGGCCAGATCCGGCAGGAGGGGGTGGGGTTCCCCTTGAAAGGGAAGGTTAAGGGTATGGTTGAGGCGGCCATCGCTGCAAATTTCAAAACCGAGGAGGCGATTTTCCCCCTCATCCGCCTGAAGCACCACCGCCCCCGCCCCATCGCCAAATAAAACACAGGTGGCGCGATCGGACCAATCCACCCAACGAGAAAGGGCATCGGCCCCAATCACCACCGCCGTTTGATATTGGCCGGTGCGGAGGAATTGCGCCGCCGTCACCACCCCAAACACGAACCCCGAACAGGCCGCCGTGAGGTCAAAGGCCACCGCCCGCGTCGCCCCCAGTGCAAGCTGAATCTTGCCTGCACTGCCAAAGAGATCATCGGGGGTGGAAGTGGCCAGCACCAAAAGATCGAGAGATTCCGGCGCAACCCCTGCCATCGCCAGCGCTTGGGCTGCGGCCTCGGTGGCCAAGGCGCTCAAGGTTTCACCGGGGGCGAGAATATGCCGCTCCCGCATCCCCGTCCGGGTTTGAATCCACTCATCGGATGTATCGACGATCGCACTCAATTCGGTGTTGCTGAGGACTGCTTTTGGTACGGATGCACCACAACCCGTGATCGCCACTCCTACCCCAGTTTCTTTCAAAATAGTTCTGACCTCCATGATGGGAATTCTTCTGACCCGCCCGTTATGTGCTGGGGGAATCGATGCTGCCGACGGCTGCCTCTTGCAAATGCCGGCCGTAGTGAGCATGAATCCGGTGTAACACTTGATTGCGGGTGGCTTCCTGGGCCAAGCGAATCGCATTAAACACCGAAGGCGCTTGGGAACTGCCATGGCCAATGATGCAAATCCCTTCCACCCCCAAGAGCAAACCGCCACCATGTTCCGCATGGTCGATGCGCTGCCCCACCCGCTTCAAATTGGGGCGCAGAATCGCCGAACCAATTTGACCCCGGATGCCGTAGGGTAGTTCTTCCCGCACGGTTTGCAGGAGCACATTGCCGATCGCCTCAGCAAATTTCAGCAACACATTGCCCACAAATCCATCACAGACAATCACATCAAACTGCCCCGACAGCACATCACGACCTTCCGCATTGCCGACGAAATTAATCGCCTTGTTCTCGCTGAGCAGCTTATGGGCTTTGAGGGCTAGTTCATTCCCCTTCGAGGATTCTTCGCCAATATTGAGCAGGCCAATTTTAGGGTTTTCCACCCCTAGGGCACAGCGACTATAGACCGAACCCAGAAGGCCGAACTGTTCGAGATATTTCGGGCGACAGTCCACATTCGCCCCCACATCGAGAATCAGCGCCGATTTCCCCGCCATTAAGGTGGGAAAAATGGCCCCAATGGCCGGCCGGTCAATGCCTTTAATCCGCCCTAAGCGCAACAGGGCGGCCGCCATGACCGCCCCCGAATGTCCCGCTGAAAATACGGCATCTGCTCGCTTGGCTTTAACCAGATCCATGGCGACGTTAATCGAGGCCTGGGGCTTCCGGCGGACTCCGGTGGCTTCGTCGTGCATTGTGATCACATCCTCAGCGGCCACAACTTCAATCCGTGGGGATTTGCCATGGCGGGCGAGGCAGTCCTGAATTTGGTCAGGATTTCCCACAAGGAGGATTTCTGCGTCTAACTCCTCTGCGGCGCGGACGGAACCCGCAACAATTTCGTCGGGGGCATGGTCGCCTCCCATTGCGTCAACAGCAATTCTTTCCCGTGTCGATGATCCCATGGGTCAGTGTGATAGAAATCGTAAAGATTTTACCAGATTTCCGATCTGGTGATGGGCTTCAGGGATTGCGGCTAGCAAGTCATCAGCGGCATCCTCCACAACATACCCCCCGATGTGATTCCTCACAAGCTTATGGCGAAAAAAGCCAGGGGGAACCAGAACTCTCTAGAATACAGAACGGTTCTATTCTGTTGGCATATTGTGAGGAAATGAGGTTATGGGTGGTGCGATCGCCAAAATGGCCATGGTCGGCTTGGCTGTAGGTCTGGGGGTCAGTTGTGGCAGTGCGCCGCCCCAAATTGAGCGGCCTTTGGCTTGGCAGACAGCCCCCTTTTTCAACCCGCCCCCGGAACCTGATCCTGCTGCTGAGGAGTTGATGCAGCGCTACCTGAGCAATCTGCGCCAACGGGGGTTTAGTCCCGATACTCAGGGGGTTTTTCTTCAGGCGGATCTGACTCGTTTAGCGGTTCATGAGGGGACAACGCTGCGATCGGCGGCTTCCCTGACGAAAATTGCCACCACGCTGGCGGCGTTGGAAAAATGGGGCTTGGGCTATCGCTTCCCAACGTTGATCTATGGCACAGGCCCCATTGCGGAGGGACGGCTGAATGGGGATTTGATTATTGAGGGGTCGGGGAGTCCGTTTTTTGTGTGGGAGGAGGCGATCGCCCTCGGTAATGCCCTCAATGATTTAGGGATTCGGGAGATTACGGGGAAGCTGGTGATTGTCGGGCCTTTTTATATGAATTACCGCACCGATCCCCATGTGGCGGGGAATTTGTTGCGCACGGCCTTGGATGCCAGAGGTTGGCCGGGGGAGGTGCAGGCTCTCCATGGGGCGCTGCCTCCCGGTACAGCCAAGCCACAGATCGTGATTCGGGGCGCTGTGATCACCAGTCCCCCAATCCCCTCTGCAACGCTCCTCCTCCGTCACCAATCGGTGAACCTGGCCAACATCCTCAAACAGATGAATATTTACAGCAATAACGTGATGTCGGAGGTGTTGGCCCAGGCTGCGGGGGGGGCGGATGCGGTGGCGGAGTTGGCCGCTGATACGGCGGGGGTGCCGTCGGGGGAAATTCGTTTAATTAATGGTTCTGGGTTAGGGGTGGCGAATCGGATTACGCCCCGGGCGACGGTGGCGATGCTGATCGCCCTAGAGCAGGATTTAGCGACCCAGAGCGCCAGTTTAGCGGATCTGTTTCCGGTGGCGGGGCGCGATCGCGCCGGAACACTGCGCGATCGCAATTTCCCCAATGGCACATTGTTAAAAACGGGGACGCTCAACAGCGTCAGTACGTTGGCGGGGGTTTTGCCCACCCGCGATCGCGGTTGGGTGTGGTTTGCCCTGATGAATAACAATGGGGATCTGCTCCAATACCGCGCTCAACAGGATCTTTTCCTGCAAACCCTGGCCGAAGAATGGGGTTCTGTTCCCCTTGAGTCCGGTGTGGGGGGGATTCCCGATGAACCCCTTGGAGATCCCCTCCGCATTGAGCGGCCTTGAAGAGGGGAAAATAATGAGGTGTAGCCGTCCCTTGTCTTTGGGCAGCGGCGGATTCTTCAGAAAAAATCTCGTGAACGGTGGGTTAGAAAAGTTTGATCCCCGATTTTACCCTTAATCCGATCCGAGCCAGCCGAGTTTTACTACAATGGAAGAATCTTCTTCGACCATCATGCCCCTTTTTTTAGGTGAAAACGATCTCTCAAAGCTCAGATTAATGGAGAGACTTGGGCAAGTTTGGCTGGGAGCGTGTCGCGCCCTTTCGATAAACTCAAGGCAGGGCGAATCGTGCTGAAGGTGATCCCGCCTAGTTAACAAAAGTCATTGAACTATCCTTACTTAAATTAATCACCATGACTGAAACTGATCCCTATAAGTACATCTTCGACTTTATCCCTGAATCCGAAGAAATGAACACTACTCGCTTTATTAAATTTAAGGCGGACAGTCTCCCAGCAGAAACTGTTGAGATCTTGACTTGTGATGACTATAGTATCGATTTAAAATTTCTTGGGGATGGGAGGCTAAAAGAAATAATTTTCCAAAAAACATATGATCGCCATTTGGAATCAAATATTGAAATTTTTTCAAGTCCGCCTGAGAATCACTTCAAGTCAGCTTTATTGATGTTAACTGTGCTGTATTGTTTACCTTACCCAAAGTATAAAAACCGCCTTGAATCTCCTAGTTTTGATGAATATCCTAGTAAAATACCTCTCTCTGCTGATAGCAATATTGACAATTCTAGCATTAAATTAGATCTTGATGTGATAGATTCCAATGTAAATCGAGAGTTCCAATCACACGAAGATCAGCTCAAAAATGTGTTTAAAGTTAGCAAGAATAATAACAATGATGATGGGAAAAGACTAATTAACTATTTTTCAGAGTTTTTACGCATCAAAAATTTAGATAGCACCGAAGGAAAATTAATTGATATTTTTGCTTTTTGTGAAATAATTGCTAATGAACAATATGGAAATTCAGAATGGAAATATGATAGAACAAATGGCAAATATTATATACCCTTTGACAGGCATAGAAAATTTGAGGTCAATTCATGGACACGAGCAGCACGAGATCTTGTGGGACATGGGACAATAACTCGTCCAGCCACAGTTAAAGCGGCTAAAGACTACTTATTGAATTTACAGACTTCTCGTTCAACGCCAGATCAAGAAAATTCAGATCAAGAAAATCAGAATCATTTAACACTAGATCGAAGAAATCCAGATCATGTAAAAATGATTAAGGATGCTACTAAGGAGTTTCTTAATTGTGTTTTTGAATTTTTGCGTAACGAGTTAGAGAGACTAGCAGGCGCACTTGAACATTAAGTGTAGGGTGCGTCAGACGAAATTAATGATTCAGTTCAGTGATTCAACTTTGCCTGACGCACCATCTACTGAACTGAACAATGGGACAGGAGGAAAAACGTTATGACTACAACAGTTACTCGACCCACCATTTGCACCGCTGAGGAGTATCTCGATTTAGAGGTGGAATCGGAGATCCGCAATGAGTATCGCCATGGAGAAATGATCCCAATGACGGGTGGAACCCCTAACCACAACAAACTGGCCAGTGCGCTCACTGCATTGCTCTGGTTCGCCCTGCGCCAAAAACCCTATGATGTTTTTGTGACAGATCAGCGACTGTGGATTCCGGAGCAGGATATTTACACCTATCCTGATGTGATGGTGACACCTCAACCTGGGGAATTAAAGCTGGGGCGAAAGGATACGGTGATCAATCCGATTTTATTAGCAGAGGTGTTGTCCCCTTCAACAGCCCTGTACGACCGCGCCGATAAGTTTGCCGCCTATCGCACGATTCCCACGGTTCAGGAATATTTACTCATTGCCCAAGATCGGCCTCAGGTGGAGCAATTTATCAAACAGGGGGAGCAGGAATGGTTATTGATTATTCATCAGGGTTTAGAGGCGGTGTTGAGGGTGCGATCGCTCTCTGTAGAAGTTGCTTTGGCGGATCTGTATGAGGGGATTGAGTTTGAAAAAAATAGTGATTAACCGACCCTACAGAGGGAGGGCGCAAAATTTGAAATTTCGCCCCTACGAACCTAGCGGTTCCGCCTAGTCCGTCGGGGATTGAAATCCCCGCCTCATAGCGAAAACCCGTTAAAACGGGTTCCGGAGTGGGCTTCAGCCCACTTTCGCTATGAGCCAAGAACTTTAGTTCTTGGCGGATCGGGGTTCGGCAAACTCATCTTTCGATAAACCCAAATCCGGCCGCATCGCGGTGAAGGTGATTAATCACTTGGGTGATGAAGTGATGAAAGTGTTTGGGGTTTAATCATGGGGGGGCGGAGGATCCCCCTAAATCCCCCTTAAAAAGGGGGACTTTTATGGCAAATCCCCCTAAAAAGGGGGACTTTTCTTGGGGTGTTAATCCTGGCGCTTAAAGTCTTCGAGCCAGCCGCGTACCTGTTCGGCGGCAATCTCACGACTGCCAAAGCCAAAGGCGATCGCCACCGCGACGGCGATCGCGCCTCCCAATAGCCCAAAGGCCAGGTTCACAATATCCGGAGCAATCCCCATCTGCCGCAGGGCCATGGCCGAGACGAAGATGATAATCGCAATGCGGGCCGCATGGCCGGCGATCTGGGCTTGGCGGTTGCCGGAACTGGTGATCAGGTTAAAGGCAAAATTGGCCAAATACAGGCCAATCACAAACACCACAACCCCCACCAAAACTTGCCCAGCAATCACAACAATGCCGCTGACCAAATTCGTGAGGGCATCAATGGCCAGAATATCAACAGCGGCCAACGTCGCCACCAACATCACACCAATCAGGACGATTGTACCCAGTAGCTCCGAAGGGGTTCGGGTTGTAGGTTTCATCTCCGGTGTTTGCAACCGTGTTGCTTGGGGATCATTGGGGTTTTCCGGGAAATTTCCCCCTGCTGGCGGATCATAGGAGGTTTCCGGGAAATTGATCACCGTCGGCTCTGATGCGGGACTAGCCGCAAACCCTAACCATTCCATCACATGGTTAAAGCCCATACTGGTGAGCAAACTCGTCACCAAATCCGCCAAGTACTTCCCGGCCACATAGGCCAAGATCAGCACCACCGCAGCGGTAAAGATTTGCGGCAGGACGGCGAGAATATCCTCCAGCATCGCAATGGCAGGCTCTGAAATCGCTCGAATTTGCAGCGCATTGAGGGCGGCGATCGCCACCGGCAACAAAATCAACAGATAGGCCGTTGTGCCTAAAATCCAAGAAAGCCTGTGGGCGTTATCCTGCCCGGTGAGGCCAAACTTGGCCCCGATGCGATCGGTGCCCGTTGCCGCTAGCAAATTCGTCACCACTCGGCGGATCACCTGAGCAACCAACCAACCCGAAAACCCGATTAACACTGCGCCTAAAACATTCGGCAGGATCGCCAGCAGTTGGTTGAGTAAATCCTGCACCGGCACTAAGGTTCCCTCTAACCTCAGCGTGCTTAAAATTGAGGGTAAAAACAGCAGAAAAATAAACCAGTAGAGCGTATTACTGATCGTTTCTGCGAGGGAAAAAGAACCCTCTTCCCCGATCTGTTGCCCTAACCGCTCATCAATCCGTACTGTTTGCAAGGCTCGCCCCACAATTAAACGGACGAGGGTTGCCAACAGCCAGGCGGCTCCCAAAAGCACCACGGCTCCCCCCACTTGGGGTAAGAAACTGGTGACTTCATTCAATAAAGATTGCAACGGTTGAGACACCTGTTGCAGTTCTAGGGCTTCTAAGGCGGCAATGATGGCGAATAAAATCACCAACCAATAGACAAATTCCGCCACCCACTTTTCAATGGGCGGGGCTTTTCCCCCCTGATTACCAACAACCCAAGCGGCAATTTGATTGTCGATGTTGGTTTTATCGAGCAGCGTTTTGGTAATGCGTCTGAGAATACCAGCGATGATCCAGCCCACCAAGAGGATCAAGATCCCCCGAAGCAGATTCAACACCGATGTACCCAGATTTTCCCCAATGGTTTCGATCAATCGATCAGCCCAAGCGGGTAAAGCAACCCCGCTGGCGATCGCCATGAAGGAGTCTTCTGGGATAAAACGAAGTGGAATTGGAAGTGTCATATTTGCACCATCTCCATAGTTTGACTCCAAAATCCATTACAACACTTCTCCCTAAAGCTCTGCTGGATTCTTGCGTTTTATCAAGATTTAGCCGGAAGGCGATCGCCTTGCCGTCTGTAGCCTGGACTACAGAATCCCAACCATGGCCTCGCGATCCTAGGGGGAATTGCCCCCAAAATGGATGAATATTCTCCTCGCTGAAGACGATCAACAACTGGCCGCCTCCCTCACAGAAGTGCTCACTGCCCAGTGCTATCACATCGATGTGGTGAACGATGGCGAGACGGCTTGGGACTATCTCCAATGTGGGCAGTATGATCTGATTCTGCTGGATGTGACGTTGCCAAAATTGGATGGGATTGGCCTCTGTCAGCGGTTGCGCCGTTCTGGTTCTCAAATCCCGGTGATGATGCTCACGGCACGGGATACCACCGCCGATAAAATTACCGGCTTGGATGCGGGGGCGGATGTGTATATGGTGAAGCCGGTGAATTTGCAGGAGGTGCAGGCTCAATTACGGGCGTTATTGCGGCGGGGAAAAACGACGCTACCCCCCACATTGCAATGGGGAGAATTGAGTCTAAATGCGGGCAATTATGATGTGCGCTATGGCGATCGCCCTCTCCACCTCACCCCCAAGGAATTTGCGATTTTAGAATTATTATTGCGTCAAGGATCTCAGGTGGTGAATCGGGATTTGCTGCGCGATCGCCTTTGGGCGGCGGCGGATTATCCCAGTGATGCGACGATTAAAGTACATATTAAAAGCCTACGGCAAAAACTCCGGGCGGCGGGCGCACCCAGGGACTGGCTCGAAACCATCCACGGCGTAGGCTATCGCCTCAAAACCCCCTAAGCTACATTGAAGGAAATGAATTCCCCTATCTCTGGCTCACACATTACTGAATGGAGGTATTACAAATGGCGATCGCAACGGCTGAAGCCAAAACCTACACCCCTGAGGATTATCTCGCCCTAGAGGTGGAATCGGAGATCCGCAATGAGTATCGCAATGGAGAAATTATCCCAATGACGGGTGGAACCCCTAACCACAATGAACTGAGCACTAACCTTGTTTGGCTCTTGAAAATGGCGTTACGCCAGCAGCCCTACCGTATTTTTATGGCGGATCAGCGGTTGTGGATTCCTGAGCATAATATCTATACCTATCCTGATGTGATGGTGACAC
>JAABSU010000037.1 GCA_011390265.1 Spirulina sp. | reverse complement strand
AGCGGCGTTTGAGGTGGAGGACGAGGAGCGAGCCGCCGAGGTAGGCGAGGCTGATCCGTTGCAACACGCCGAAAATGCGGAGGTTGGCAAAATCCGGGCTGGGCCAATTGCGGAGGATGAGGCTGAGGCTATTGAGACCTAAGCCGAGGAGGAAAAGCAGGGCGCAACGGCGGATCAGGCGCAGATAAACAGCACGGTTCAGGGTTGCTCCCGCCTGATATTTGTGCAACGAAAAAGCCATGGCCACCCCCGCAATAAACAGGAACGCCGGGAACACCAAATCCGTGGGCGTGAAGCCGTGCCATTCCGCATGGAGCAGGGGGGGATAAACGTGGCTCCAACTGCCGGGAGTATTGACGAGGATCATGGTGGCGATCGCCAGCCCCCGAAACGCATCGAGGGAGGTGAGCCGATTCGTAGGGGCGGTCATGGTGGTTTAGGGCAGGGGGATCAAATCTAAAATACCGGCAGCGGCGCGATCGCACACCCCCAATTCTCCCATTTGCGATCGCATTCGGCCATAATCCGCCTGCATCTGCTCCCGCCGTTGGGGTTGATTGAGGAGGGCCAGGCTTTCCGCAACAATTTTGCTCGGTGTGGCGTTTTCCTGGATCAATTCCGGGACAATATTTTCCATTAGCAGCAGGTTGGCGGGGCTGACGTAGGGTAGATTGAGCTTGAAGACGGTGCGAGCCACCCAGATCGTGAGCCAGGTCATGCGATAAACCACCACTTGGGGGACTTTTAACAGGGCCAATTCTAAAGAAACCGTGCCGGATTTAGTAATAGCCAGATCAGCGGCGGCCAAAACAGTGAGGGAATTGCCCTCAACCAATTCCGCTTTCAGTCCGTATTGGGTGATCGCCGCTTCCAAATTGGGGCGAAAGGCCGGCACCGAAACGGGAATCCAAAATTTAACCCCCGGTTGAGTCTGTTGGATGCGTTGGGCGGCGGCGGCAATAATTGGCCAGAGGGTTTTAATTTCCTGAGGGCGGGAGGCAGGGACAAGGGCGATCGCCGTTTGTTCTGAAGGAATGCCCAACTGGTCACGGGCGGCGGCACGACTGGGGGCGGTGGTCATTCGATCTAAAAGGGGATGGCCCACCCAGGTAATATTTGCCCCCAAATTGCCAAAATAGCGGGCTTCTTCGGGGAAAATCGCAAAAATGCGATCGCACAATTTCACCAACATTTCCGCCTTGCCCGGAAAGGGATTCCAAACCCAAAGTTGCGGCGCAATGTAATACACCACAGGCGTTGAGGGGAAAAGGCGTTTACAGTAGGCCCCCAGACCGGAGTTAAATCCTTCGTAGTCGATCAGGATCAGGAGATCCGGGGGATGAGCTTTGAGGTGCTGCTCCGCCTTGCGCCGCGCCTTCACAGCCGGTAACACCACCGGCAAAGATTCCAAAATACCAAACCCAGAAATCGCCGTCGTATGGGCCACCAGGTTCACCCCAGCGGCGGCCATGCGATCGCCCCCCAACCCCACCATTTCCAAATCTAAGCCCCGCTCCTGAGCCTGACGGGCCAAGGCCGATGCCAACAAGGCCCCCTGCAAATCTCCGGAGACTTCGCCGGTACTGATAAAAATCCGCATGAATTCAGAAAATCTTTAACATTGCAAAAACCCCGCCTAACGCTGGCCGGGAATCAAACCCCGGCGTTTTTCCCCCAAAGAGGCGAGTAAAAAGCGGTGTAAATGGGCTAAATGGGGATCATCACTGAGGGTTTCCAGTTGTTGAATGGCGGTGGTGAGTTGGACATCGGAACGATAGAGGAGGCGAAAGGCTTTTTTGAGTAAGCCCAATTCCTCCGGGTTCAGGCCCGCCCGGCGTAACCCGACGAGATTGAGCGATCGCACCCGCGCCGGATTCCCCTCCACCAACATATAGGGGGGGACATCCCGGTCGATCCGACTCATCCCCCCCAGCATCGCCATTTTGCCCACATGGACAAATTGATGAATCCCCAAAATCCCACCAATCACCACCCGCGACTCCAATTCCACATGGCCCGCCAAAGCCACCCCGTTGGCAATAATAATATTGTCCGAGAGGATGCAGTTGTGGGCCACATGGACATAGGCCATGAGCAGATTGTGATTACCGATGATTGTCTCTTCGCCGTCATTGGTGGCGCGGTTGATCGTCACATATTCCCGGATGCGGTTATAGTCACCAATCCGCACCCGACTTTTCCCCCCCTGATATTTCAGGTCTTGGGGTTCTAAACCAATGGCCGAACCGGGAAAAATGTGGTTCCCCACCCCAATTTCGGTGGGCCCCTCAATCACCACATGGGAGCCGATCGTCGTCTCTGCCCCCACAGTCACACCGGCCCCAATAACGGTATAGGGGCCCACGGTAACGGTGGGATGAAGGTGAGCGTCCGGGTCAATAACCGCTGTGGGGTGAATTAAGGGTTTCAAGGAAATAGCTCCGGCAAGATTCATTCCACCAAGGAGAACAGCATTTCACCTTCAACAGCAACCTCACCATCGACTTCAGCGCGGCCGTGCATCTTGCCAAACCGACCGGAACGAAAGCGCAAGAGTTCAACGGTCATGACGAGGCGATCGCCTGGCACAACGGGGCGACGAAACCGCACCTTGTCAATCCCGGCAAAGACAAACAGGCTTTTCTCCTGCCCTGGCATCTGTTTGAGAATGATGCCCCCCACCTGCGCCATCGCTTCCACCATCAGCACCCCAGGCATCATCGGCCGTCCCGGAAAATGCCCTTGGAAAAACTGCTCGTTGATTGTCACGTTCTTAATCCCCACCGCTTGTTTTCCCGGTAGATACTCGATAATCCGGTCAACCAAAGCAAAGGGGTAGCGATGGGGCAGAATTGCTTGAATTTCAGCAATGCCCATCACCGTTGCCGGAGCCGCCGGAACATCGGCGGGCGTGGGGTTGTCAGGGTGGTCTAACGCAGCAGTTTGCGCCTCAGTTCGATCAGTTACTATGGTCATCGGCTTAGTGATAGTCGGTTCGCAAGGTCATGCATGCACGTTATGGGCAAACCCCAATACCTATCGGGATTGTAGACGAGCCGCCTTCGCTTTGCGCGTGGGCAAGGGCCCGGGCAAATTGGATATGGAGGTGGTGACTCGCCTTATACGCCAGGATATGGGCGCAGGGGAAAGCCCCCAACAAACTTAAGTCTCCTACTAGATCTAAAAGTTTATGACGGACTGGCTCATTTGCAAATCTTAATGGGGGATTTAACCACTGCTTGCGATCGCACACGAGGGCATTTTCCAGGCTGCCGCCTTTGATCAGTCCCAAAGTGCGCAGTTGTTCAATCTGATCGGCGAAGCCAAAAGTCCGGGCCGGGGCGATGGTGGTGGCAAAGTCTTCCCGTCCCGGTTGCCAACTGTGCCATTGTTGGCCGATGGGGGCGTAGGGGTAATCGACACCGTAGGAAAGTTGCAGCGTGGGGGCGGGGATGGCGGTGACAAAGGCATCGCCATCTTGCACAGTAAGGGGTTCTTTAACCATTAGGGGCGTGGGGGCTGGCCCGTCGAGGGGTTGGGTTCCCACGGTGGCGATCGCCTCCACCCAATCCTGAGCCGAGCCATCCAACAGGGGAATTTCCGGCCCATCCACTTCAATGCGTAGGGCGGTAATCCCAGCGGTGGCGACGGCGGCGAGGAGATGCTCGACGGTGCGGATCGTCGCCTTCCCCGCTCGTAATTCTGTGGAAAGGGTGGTTTCTCCCACCTGGGCAAGGGAGGCGGCGATCGCCCCCCCATCGGGGAGATCCACCCGGACAAAATAGCGGCCCCGCTCCACCGGGGCCGGTAAAAGTCGAACCGTAGTGATTTGGCCCGAATGTAGCCCAATCCCTTGGCGACTGACACCCTGGGCAATGGTTTGGGCCGGGCCCGTAAGCTGTTGCATCGTGATCTTCCCTGGAACTGAAAAGGCTAGAACCGCTGACCAATGCCGAAATGGAGGCGGCTATCCCCTTGGTCATTCAAACCATAATCTAACCGAATCGGCCCCAAGGGGGATTGAATCCGTAGCCCTAAGCCATAGCCAAAGCCAGAACCGGGCTTATTGCGCACGCCAGCGGGGTTGCCGGGTACATCATCGCCAGTGCCGAGATCTGTGGCGTAGTCGAGGAAGGCCGCCCCACCGATAAACGAAAAAATCGGAAACCGGTATTCTGCCGTGGCTTGGAGGTAGGAGCGACCACTGCCCACATCCCCCTCTCGATAGCCCCGTACCGAGTTCGCGCCGCCAATACTAAAGGCTTCGTAGGGGGGTAAATCCCCGATGACCGTGCCACCTTGAATGTTGAAGGCCAAGGCTTGGGGGGCATCGGGGTCGTTGGTGAAGTTGAGCCAGTTGACTGGGTAGTAGGTGCTGTAGTTGGCCCGGAGCCGATTAAAGAGGATGTTACCGGAGCCGATGGGAATGGTTTGCTCTATCCCTAACCGCAGCAGCGAGCCAGAGGTGGGATCTGTGAGGTTGTTGCGCAGATCGCGCACCGCCCCAAATCGGAGTGTCGTCAGGGTATCTTTGCCGCTTTCGGTGAAGGATAGCCGGTTGCCGAAGGCATCCCTGGGGCTAATGTCGCCGTTGGCATCCCGGAGGGAAATCCCTTGGTAGCTGAAGCCAGCGGATACCGTCCATTCCGCCCGTTCAAAGGGGTCAGCGAGGGGACGGGTGAAGTCGATGCCGCCTCCAGTCCGGAGCACCCGGGGGCGATCGCCATTGGCTAAACGCACCTCCGGATCCCCTTCATCGAAGATCAAAGAAATGGAGCGTTGGCGGAAGGCATTCACCGTGTAGGAGGTGCGGTAGGGGTCGCCCGCGATCCAGGGGTCGGTAAAGTTGACATCAAAGAGCAGTTCCCGCGTCCCCAGTTGCAACTCCCCGCCGACGGTGTGGTTATTGCCCCCCAGGTTGCGCTGCTGATAGCTAAATGTCCCAAAGAAACCACTGGCGGAACTCACCCCCGCCCCAGCGGCAATGGAGCCGGTATTGGCTTCTTGGACATTGACATTCAGCACCACCTGGGAGGGATCGCTCCCCGGCTCAAAGGATAGGCCCACATCTTCAAACAGCCCCAAGCCAAAAATGCGCTGGAGATCCTGTTGGGCAATGGTGCGGCTAAACACACCGCCGGGCTTGAGTTGCATTTCCCGGGTGATGATAAATTCTCGGGTGCGGCCTTCGGTTTCTTCCTGTTCTTCATCGAGGAACCGGACGCGAATTGCTTCAATTTGCCCCTCGGCCACGGTTAAGACGACGCGACCATCGCCATAAATTTCTGGATTGCCCACCACTTGGGCGAGGTCATAACCATTGTCCTGATACCACTGGTTAACGCGGGTAATGCCCTCTTGGAGTTCGCGCAAGTTCAGCACTCGCCCGGCGCTGTTGCCAAAGATGTCATCAAGAACGGCTTGGGGGATGCGGCGATCGCTCTCCACGGTTTCCGGAATGGTTTGAATCGTCACCGACCGCACCACTGGATTCACTTCGACGTTAAACGTCACCCGTACCCCCAAAGGTGTATCCTCCGGGGCTTGGGTGACGTTGCTAAAGAAGCCGGTTTCATAGATGGCATTGACATCGGCTTGGAGTTGGCTGCGGCTCGTATTCAAACCGGGCCGGGTGCTAATGCTGTTGTAAACCAGGGTTTCCAGTTCCGGGGTGAGGCCAGGGCCCACCACCACCACCTCAGAAACCAAAACCTGGGGTTCCGGGGGAGCAGCGGGTTGGGCTTGGCGGACGGGTTCGCTAGGTTGATTTTGCGGTTGGGGGATGGGGGCCTCGCCCTGGGCCAGGCTGAAATCCGCTGCCTTCGTGACGGTGGCAGGCAGGATAATTTGCTCAGGGGATGCTGGGGGGGCGATTAAGGCCGGTTCCAGCGGGGCAGGGGGTAACGGCTCCAGGGGGATAGCAGTGGCGGTGGTGTTGAACTCAGCAACGGTGGGAGCCCAGGGGGAGCGGGTTTCGGGGGTGATCTCTTCCCAAGCCGGCTCTGTGACCACCTTGGGGCTAGATTTTGCCTTGTTGTCCCAGGTGGGGGAGGCGGCGATCGCACTGATCCCCTCGGGATGAGATTGGCCCCAGGCAACGGGAGACCCTTGAACCGCGACGGAGGTTGCCAACAGCGTTAACAGAAAAGGAGAAAGGCGCATATGAGTTTGATTGAGCACGTCCACACACCAACAAATAAAAAATACAGTAAACGAAACAGTCTAGACCTCAGCGGTAGATGTAACCGCCTTGAGCACCCGTTCTCGGATTGTTTCGTAGGCCGCCTCCACTTGACCCAGGTCATGGCGAAAACGGTCTTTATCCAACACCCGCCGTTGGGGGTCTGTCTCCCCTTGATCCCAGAGCCGACAGGTATCGGGACTAATTTCGTCCGCGAGGCGGATCTGGTTATGGGCATCCAAACCGAACTCCAGTTTAAAATCAACCAGCGTGATTTCGCATCGCTTAAAGAATGCAGTTAAATGCTGATTAATTTGGAGGGCGTAGTGTTGAATGGTTGAGACTTGTTCTGGGGTGGCAAGTTCCATCAACAGGAGGCGATCGCCCGTCAACAGCGGATCCCCAAGCTGATCATTTTTATAGTAAAACTCCACCAACGGCCGGGTCAGCACCTGGCCCACGGGCAAACCCGTCTCCCGTGCCAAACTCCCCGCCACCACATTGCGCACCACCACCTCTAGGGGGATAATCTGCACCGCCCGCACCCGCATTTCTGTTGGACTCACGGTTTCGAGGTAATGGGTGGGAATGCCTTGGGCTTCTAGGTATGCCAGGAGAGCAGCGGTAATGGTGCAGTTAATCGCCCCTTTGCCGGTAATCGTGCCGCGTTTTTGGGCATTAAAGGCGGTGGCATCGTCTTTAAAGCAACTCAGCAACACCGCAGGATCATCTGTGGTGTAGAGAATTTTTGCTTTCCCTTCATAGAGTTTTGTGGGCATAGATTCACAGGCCAGAAAATAACGAATCGCATCGCGGTGCTGCGCCACGGTAGGTAGAGCAGCGATCTTGGACTAAACGGTAAAGGGTTAATGGACGGGATTCTCCGCCTAACCCCAATTAATTTAGCAGAGTCCTTCCAGAGTACCCTAACATCTCAGCCAGTTCTGTCCCTTCCCCGCCCCTTGATCCGCCGGGAACGTTTTTCCGTACAATGGTTGAAAATTCTTCCTGCCGTTGCGATCGCTCCCATTATGACTGAAACCGATAAAGCCAAAGCCCCCGCCGCCAAAGCCAAAAAGGAAAAGCCCCCCGCCCCGGAAGACAAACCCTTCACCGCATTCATGGAGCAGGATTTCCTCCCCAACCTCAAAACCGCCTTCACCGAAGCCGGGTTAACGGATATGGATCTCGCCTTTGTCAAAAAGCCCGTCGATCTCACCGGCTTCAGCAGTTCCACCGCCTACTGGCAAGTAGAAGGGCAGTGGCAACAGGGAACCCGCCGCTTTAACCTCTACTGGTTTGACGAAAACCTCACGGGGCAAAAAGGCTTCTCCGCCACCACCTACGACAGCCAGCCCAGCACCCTCGAATCCTTCATGATCGACGAGCGCAAAGTCACCCTCGATCTCATCGTCCTCTACACCCTCCAACGCATTAACAGCGAAAAATGGCTGGGGCGTAATTAACGACCCGGGATCCCCCCTGCCCCCCTTAAAAAGGGGGGTTCAAGAAAACCACCCCCTTTTTAAGGGGGTCGGCGCAGCCGGGGGGATCATGCAGCCTTCAGCGAAGTAGGATCCCCCCTGCCCCCCTAAAGCCCCTGCGGGGATCCCCCCTGCCCCCCTTAAAAAGGGGGGTTTTTGCATTTCAGCCCCCTTTTTAAGGGGGCCGGCGCAGCCGGGGGGATCTCGTGCCATGAGGAGGCCCATCCCCCCAAGCAAACCCTGAAGTGGTCGGTCTCAGCCGCCCGTCATGAAACTTGGCCGAGAAAAAGGCCAAAAGTGCGAAATATTAAAATATATTAAACTTAACCCAACCAGAGTTGTCCGGAGCGTGTTCCGCCGGGAATCGCACTTGCAGTCTTTCGTTATCCAACCACGATAAAAGTTCAATATGATTGCCCCAGAACAAGTTAACAAGATTGTTTGGAATCAACACCACGACCCCTTTGAGGTGCTTGGCCCCCATCCCCTCGAACAAAACGGCGTTGTCAAAAGCTGGGTTGTCCGCGCCTACCTCCCCAACGCCGAAAAAGTGTGGGTCGTTTGTCCCGGCGACCATAAAGAACACCTGATGCAAGCGGTGCACCACCCTAACTTCTTCGAGTGCAAAATTGAAACCCCCGAACTGGCCAACTACCAACTCCGGATTCAAGAGGGCAAACACGAACGGGTGATCTATGACCCCTACGCCTTCCGCTCCCCCCAACTCAGCGATTTTGATCTTCACCTATTTGCCGAAGGCAACCACCACCGCATTTATGAAAAAATGGGGGCGCATGTTTTCGAGATCGACGGCGTGAAAGGGGTTTACTTCGCAGTTTGGGCTCCCAACGCCCGCAACGTCTCGATTATTGGCGAATTTAACAACTGGGATGGCCGCCTTCACCAGATGCGTAAACGGGGCAATGGCACCTGGGATTTATTTATTCCGGAAGTGAGCAACGGCACAAAATATAAGTACGAGGTCAAAAACTGGGAAGGCCACATCTACGAAAAATCCGACCCCTACGGTTTTTATCAAGAAGTGCGCCCCCAAAGTGCTTCGATTGTTGCCAATCTTGATCAGTATGAGTGGAATGATGCCGATTGGCTGGAAAAACGCCGCCACACCGAACAGTTAAAACAGCCGATCTCTGTCTATGAAATGCACATGGGGTCTTGGCTCCATGAGGCGATCGACTACCCCGCCCAATATTGCAGCGGCGAAGGCCCCGCTATCCAAGCCAACGACTACAAGCCCGGCGCTCGCTACCTCACCTACTACGAAATGGCGGAGCGGATCATTCCCTATGTGAAGGAATTGGGTTATACCCACATTGAACTTTTGCCGGTGGCGGAGCACCCCTACGATGGCTCTTGGGGCTACCAAGTGACGGGCTACTATGCCCCCACTTCCCGCTATGGCCCCCCGGAAGACTTTATGTACTTTGTGGACAAATGCCATGAAAATGGCATTGGTGTGATTGTGGACTGGGTTCCCGGTCACTTCCCCAAAGATAGCCATGGTTTGGCCTTTTTTGATGGCTCCCACCTCTATGAATATGCTGACCCCCGCATTGGCGAGCATAAGGAATGGGGAACCTTGGTGTTTAACTACGGCCGCAATGAGGTGCGCAATTTCCTCGTTTCCAATGTGCTGTTCTGGTTTGATAAGTACCACATTGACGGAA
The DNA here is from genome assembly GCA_011390265.1 of Spirulina sp. Taxonomy (GTDB): domain Bacteria; phylum Cyanobacteriota; class Cyanobacteriia; order Cyanobacteriales; family Spirulinaceae; genus Spirulina. Next base: position 13,008 of record JAABSU010000037.1, on the reverse strand, counting down.
TTCGCGTTGATGCGGTGGCTTCGATGCTGTACCGGAATTATTTCCGCAAGGATGGGGAATGGACGGCCAATGAGTACGGCGGCCATGAACATTTAGAGGCGCGGGAATTTATCTGTCAGTTTAATAGTGTGCTGTTTAGCTACTATCCAGGGGCGTTGTCCATCGCTGAGGAATCCACGGATTGGCCGATGGTGTCTTGGCCCACCTATGTGGGGGGCTTGGGCTTTAACCTGAAGTGGAATATGGGCTGGATGCACGATATGCTGGACTATTTCAGCATGGATCCCTGGTTCCGCCAGTTCCATCAAAACAATATTACGTTCAGTATGTGGTACAACCACAGCGAGAACTATATGCTCGCCCTCTCCCATGATGAGGTGGTGCATTGTAAGAGCAATACCCTGGGTAAGATGCCGGGGGATGAGTGGCAAAAGTTTGCCAACGTGCGATCGCTCTTTGCCTATATGTTTGCCCACCCTGGCAAGAAAACCATGTTTATGAGCATGGAGTTTGGCCAGTGGAGTGAGTGGAATATCTGGGGGGATTTGGAATGGCATTTGCTTGAGCACCCCTCTCACCGGCAACTGAAGCAGTTCTTTATTGACCTCAATGCCCTGTACAAGCGAGAACCAGCCTTGTTCGACAAGGACTATGAGCAGGAAGGGTTCCAATGGATCGACTGTAGCGATAACAGTCACAGTGTGGTGTCGTTTATTCGCCGCAGTAATGATCCGAATAACTACATTGTGGCGGTGTGCAATTTCACGCCCCAACCCCATAGCCATTACCGCGTCGGTGTGCCGGAACTGGGCTTCTACACCGAAATTTTCAACAGTGATGCGGGCCAGTATGGCGGCAGCAATATGGGGAATTTAGGGGGTAAATGGGCGGAAGAATGGGCTTACCACAATCAGCCCTATTCCATCGATATCTGTTTGCCGCCTTTGGGGGTGTTGATGTTCCGCATTGACCGGCCCAAAACGGCGGCGGCCTTTGCGCCAGCGGTGGAAGAAACCGTGGATATTGTCGCCGCCGTCACCACGGATCGACTGAAATAGAGTTGATGGAGAGGCGAAAAATTTTCGCCTCTCCGCCGATCAAATGGGTGCATCTCAGTTAGACCGCCTTGAACCCACCCCGCCCTGCGGGCACCCCTCCTGAGGAAACATTCAAAAATCCCCTCCTTGGAGGGGTAGGGGTGGGTTATCTAGAGCAATCGCAAAAGTGAGATCACCCTATCAAATTCACCCCCAGATACCCTTAATTAAAGGGCCGGAAGGGATCGTTAGGACGATTGCCCCCTAAAAGGGATTCAATGGTTTTCGCCCCCAGTTGATTCCCCTGCCTTTGGTAAAGATCGAGGGCAGTCTGCCAAGCAGAAAGGGCTTCGGGGCGGCGATCGCGATATTCCAATGCCAACCCTAAACGGTGATAGCCTTTCGGATCTTCCGGTGCTAATTGGGTGACACGGCGATAGGCAACGATCGCCGGCAGATAGGCCCGCCGTTGAAAGAGAATATCGCCAATTTCCAATTGCCCCTCCGGCGTATCGGGGGCCATGGCCACCGCCCGATAAAAAATATTTTGGGCTTCGTCAATATTGCCCTGCTCCTGCAAGAGGCTGCCAATTTGCACCTGAACCATCGGGTTGCGGGGGTCAATGCGGGCCGCTTGGTTAAAGGCCTGCAACGCCGCCTCCTGGTTTGTCGTCATGCCAATCAGGAAGATACCCAACTGCATCCAGAGGCTACCGTTATAGGGATGGCGTTGGGTCGCCTGTTGGAGTGTATTAATTGCCTCCTGGGGGCGATCCTGCTCTAGCAAGGCCGTCGCCATCATGCCATATACCCCCCCATCTTGGGGATCCAACTGGGCCGCCTGTTGATAGACCTGATAAGCCTCCCGATGACGACCTTGGCGCATTAAGACCACCCCTAAACCGAGGTAGCTATCAATGTGGTTGCGGTTGCTTTGGAGGGCGCGGCGATAGCTTTGCTCTGCATCACCGTTGCGGCTCAATTGAGCCTGAGAGAAGGCTAAGGCATAGAGAAAATGGACATTGTTAGGATCCAGGATCAGGGCATATTCGTAGGCTTGTACCGCTGCGGTGTAGTTGCCCTGCAACGTGTGGAGGTAGCCAATGCCGGAGTAAATCCTCGGGTTGGTGCGGTCAATGTACACCGCTTCTTGGTAAATATCCAAGGCCCGCTGAAAATTTCCCGCATCAACGAAATCTCGCCCTTGTCGGAGGAGATTATCCAGTTGCTCCGAGCGGTTCGCCCCCTGTCCCCAACTGGGGAGGGGAGCGGTCGTAATCATTACCGTTAACAGGGCAGAGGCGATCGCCCCCTGCCATCGATTCATCCGATTCTTTAGACGCTTCATGCTTCTCCCCTCGAGACAGAGCCACCAAACTCTTCCCATCGCCAAAACACATCGTTAAACTCGGTTAAACCTGCACTCAACCAGAAGGCGATCCGCGATAGCGCACTTATCGCCCTCTACTTAGGCCTGTTGCCGATACCAATTAATTGTATTCTCTAAACCCTGCTTAAAATCCACCTCGGCCACAAAACCAAATTTTTCTTTGGCCCGTTGGGTATCGAGGCAACGGCGGGGTTGGCCATTGGGTTGATCCGTTTGCCAGACAATTTCGCCGGTAAAGCCCATTAATTCACAGATCAACTCCACCAAATCCCGAATCGAAATCTCATCACCCGTCCCCAAATTCACCGGCTCCGCTTCGTCATAGCCTTGGGTGGCCATGACAATGCCCCGGGCTGCATCGGTGGAATAGAGAAACTCCCGGGTGGGGCTACCATCGCCCCACACCGGTAAGGTTTGATCCCCCCGCTCCTGAGCCTCATGGACTTTGCGAATTAAGGCCGGGATCACGTGGGAACTGGCGGGATTGAAATTATCCTCTGGGCCATAGAGGTTCACCGGCAGTAGATAGATGCCATTCAAACCATACTGTTGGCGATAGGCTGCCAATTGCACCAACAGGGCTTTTTTGGCCACACCGTAGGGGGCGTTGGTTTCCTCCGGGTAGCCATTCCACAGATCATCTTCTTTAAAGGGAACCGGCGTAAATTTGGGATAGGCGCAGATCGTCCCCACACAGACAAACTTTTCCACCCCGGCTTGCTGGGCGGCGTGGATCAATTGCGCCCCCATCATCAAATTGTCGTAGAACAATTCAGCGGGTTTTTCCCGGTTGAGGCCAATCCCCCCCACATGGGCGGCGAGGTGAATGACGATATCTTGATTTTCCACCGCTGCGGTACAGGCGGCCATCTCGCAAAGGTTGTAATCCTGCGATCGCACCACCGTGATCTTTTCCCCTTGAGCACCAGCGGCTACCAATTGCGCCACCACCTGCTTCCCTAAAAACCCGGCCCCCCCGGTGACAAGGATGCGCTTTTCTGTCAGTGAAATCATGGTGAGCCTCCCGATCCTGTTTACGTTGTTAATCCACGGTCATGCTGGTATGGCGCACATAGGCCATATCGTCTTTCAGTTGGTCTGAAGTCGCTCCCCCAGGGGATGCTAACCCAAGGGCCATTAGATCCGCATCCACCATCAGCTTCACCAATTCTTCAAAGGTCACTGAAGGCTGCCACCCTAACTGGGTTTTCGCCTTTGTACAATCCCCGATCAACAAATCCACTTCCGTGGGCCGTAGATAGCGGGGGTCAAACTTGACATAATCTTCCCAATTCAGATTCACATAGTTGAAGGCGATATCTAAGAATTCCCGAATCGAATGGGTTTCGTGCATCGCAATCACATAATCATCGGGCTGATCCTGCTGCAACATCAACCACATTGCTTTGACGTAATCCTTGGCATAGCCCCAATCCCGTTTGGAGTCTAAATTGCCTAGATAGAGATCCTGCTGTTGACCGGCGAGGATGCGGGCGATCGCCCGGGTAATCTTCCGCGTCACAAACGTCTCCCCTCGTCGCGGCGACTCATGGTTAAACAAAATACCATTACAGGCAAAAAGATCGTAGGACTCCCGATAGTTAATCGTTTGCCAGTGGGCATAGACCTTTGCACAGGCGTAGGGACTACGGGGATAAAAGGGGGTCTCCTCCGTTTGGGGGACAGCTTGGACTTTGCCAAACATTTCCGAGGAACCGGCTTGATAAAACCGGACTTGATTACCCGTCCGCTGTTGGTAATCGCGAACCGCCTCCAAAATCCGCAACGTGCCTAACCCCACTGCATCGGCGGTATATTCCGGCGCATCGAAGCTGACCCGCACATGGGACTGAGCCCCCAAGTTATAAATTTCCTGGGGTTCGATCTCCTCGATAATCCGGCGCAGGGTGGTGCCATCGGTGAGGTCGCCATAATGGAGAAAGAATTTGGCCCCCTCACTATGGGGATCAACGTAAATATGGTCGATGCGATCGGTGTTAAACGTGGATGTCCGCCGAATAATTCCGTGGACTTCGTAGCCTTTTTCGAGGAGGAGTTCGCTTAAATAGGAACCATCTTGACCTGTAATACCTGTAATCAGGGCTTTTTTCAGTTGCGTCATGCTTGCATATTCCTTAGGCAGCGTTCTGGTGGGAGTAATTTCCACAATGGCATCACCATAGGTGAAAAGACTAGAGAATGGTGTGATCTGTCCCCAGGGTGAGGAGAACTAGAGTATTAATTCATTAGTAAGCGCCAGTATTGCGAGGAAATAACACCACGCCAATGGTTTTGGCCACAATGAACAGGTCAAGCCACCAACTGTGGTGACTGGCATAGTACACATCAATTTGAACGCGCCGCTGGTAGGGAATATCATTGCGGCCGGAAACCTGCCATAGGCCGGTAATGCCCGGTTTAATCGTTAAGACCTTGGCCATATAGCGGCCGTAGCGAGGCAACTCTTCCGGGACGAGGGGACGAGGGCCGACGACGCTCATATCCCCCCAAAGTACATTCCAAAATTGCGGCAATTCATCCAAACTCGTCAGCCGGAGGAATTTACCCATGGGCGTGATCCGGGGATCTTGACGGAGCTTGTAGTCAGATTCAAATTCTTCCTGAAGGCGCGGACAACTGGAAACCATATCCGCCAGCAGGGTATCGGCATTGTGAACCATGGTGCGAAATTTGATGCACCGAAAGGGCCGGTAATTTTTGCCGATCCGTTCTTGGCTGTAGAACACGGGCCCCGGTGAAGTAACGGCGATCAAGGTGGCCAGAAGCAGATACAGGGGTGAAAGGATGATTAAAATCGCGGCAGCAAAGAAAATATCAAAGATCCGCTTGGCAACGATGCTTTCGATGGGGTGGGCGATCGCTCGCGGCGAGCGGGCCCGGTTTTTTTTCGTCAGGGATTGATGGCTCCTAGCCACTAATCCACGGATCAGCTTGACGGAAACCAATTGGCTTTCGGCGGTCATTGTACTCCTTCACATCACACCACATAACAATTGCGATCGCTAAGTTGCCCTAGCATCGTTAAACCATTCCCCTCACAAGGGATGGATTAGCCCTGTCACAGACGGGGCTGACCAATCGGCATAGCAGCGCTCCAAAAACTCGCGGTAGCGTTGCTGAAAAACGGTCGCGGCAAACTTTTGGGCTTGCTCGTGACAGGATTCTGGTCGAATTTTGCCACAGATTTCCTCAAAAAACTTAACGGTTTTGACGAGGGCCGTTGGATTTTGAGGCTGAAACCATAAGCCAGTGCCGGTTTCGGGGTCTTGGCGAATATCGCGCACGGTTTCCATTGCGCCACCAGCCCCATAGGCAATCACGGGGGTTCCGCAGGCTTGGGCTTCAACGGGGGCGATGCCAAAATCCTCGCAAGCGGCATAAACAAAGGCTTTGGCTTGGGCCATGTGGGTGGCAACAACAGCATGAGATTGATTCCCGATCAGTTGGACATTGTTGCGGGCGATCGCCCGCAAGGCGGACAGTTCTGGGCCATCGCCAATCACAATCAAGGGGAGTTGAAGTTGATTAAAGGCCTCGACAATTAATTTTACGCGCTTATAACTCACTAACCGGCACACCGTCAGGTAAAAATCTGCCTTTTGGGATTCGTAGGGAAACCGCTCCACCGCCACGGGAGGATAAATCACTTCAGCGCGGCGGCGGTAGCATCGCCAAATCCGTTGGGCGGTGTGGTGGGAGTTGGCGATGAAGTAATCAACGCGGTTGGCGCTGCTCACATCCCATTGGCGCAGGTAGTGGAGAATCAACCGGGTGAATAGGCCGGGAACCCCGCGACCGAGGCGACTGCTCTGGAGATAGTCAAAGGTGAGATCCCAGGCGTAGCGCATCGGGGTATGGCAATAGCAGAGGTGAAGTTGTTGGGAATGGGTGAGGACACCCTTGGCGACGGCATGGGAGGAAGAGAGCACCACCTCGTAGGCGCTGAGGTCAAGCTGCTCAATGGCGAGGGGAAAGAAGGGCAGGTATTGTTGAATCTTGGCTTGGGCCCAGGGGAAATGCTGTAAAAATGTTGTGCCGATCGCCCGCCCGTAGAGGTAACTGTTGGGATTGCGGGATTCAAAATCAATCAGGGCGTAGAGGTCTGCCTCAACGGTTTGCAAGATTTCCCGCACCACCAACTCTGATCCCCCCGTTGCTTGGGGTGTTAACCATTCATGAACCAGAGCCATTTTCATGGGCGATCGCCGCAATACGCTAAGTTAAGAATTATGAAGCAAAACCGCACGGCTGGCAAGGTCACAGCACCGTCACCCCTAGGTTTGGCCGTCTCCTGCGCTCTCAGACCCTGAGCATCAGCGGTGAGTTCCCCCCGTGATCCCGGCGGCACAAACCCATACCACACAAGCAAATGAGCGCCGGCTCTGTACTTCTCTCCCAGGGCTGACGCTCATTTGCAATTATCTTCGCTTGTATCGTTAAGGTCTTTATATCGGCTGACCTCATTTCCAACTTGAGTAAAGAGATTGCCAGAAAATCCAGACAATATTTTATTTTTTAAGGTTTTCTTCACAATTTATCCTCTCAGCCAGGATTGTCCTCCCGATGGTGGAGGGTAACACCCAGCTTGCGACTCAACCACACCTCAAAATTGCGGATCGGATAGGACTTCGCCGCGCCGGGATCCACCATCGGTTCGACAAGAATGGTGAATAACCCGAGGCGATTACCGGCGAGGGCATCGGTAAAGAGGCGATCGCCCACCATCGCCACCTGAGCCGGGGGCAGATCCATGGCCGCCACCGCTTCGCGCAATTTGCGCCGGGACGGTTTTCGCGCCCCGAGGATATAGGGCAGATCCAAGGACTGGGCAATACTGCCAATGCGAGACTGACTGAGATTATTACTCACCAACCACAGAGCAACCTGGGGGCGCACCGACTCCACCCAAGCCACCACCGACTCCGAAACCCTTTGTTCCCGTAGGGGAACCAACGTTTCGTCCACATCCAAGATCAACCCCTTGAGGTCATGGTGGGCAATGAGCGCCGGAGTTAGATCGAGAATCGTTCCCCCCAAAATCAAACTGGGGCGGAGTAGTCGATCCCATTGAATTGTTGCCATGGTTACCCTTTCCTGCACTGCAAACTCCCATTATCCCCCTAAGGCGCGGCACGATCCGCCTCCCGTTGGGCGCGAATGCGCTGAACCGCCGCCTGATGTTCGGCCAACGTGCGGCTAAATTCATGAGTACCATCATAGTTGGCGACGAAAAAGAGATAGTCCGTCGGGGTGGGGTTGAGGGTAGCTCGTAGGCTGGCCAGCCCCGGACTAGCGATCGGCCCTGGCGGTAGCCCCGGATTTACATAGGTATTGTAAGGGTGAGGCGTGGCCACCTCCCTTAAGGTTAGGGGGCGATCGGGGGTTTGGCGACGATTTAAAGCATATTCCACCGTCGGATCCGCCTCCAACTTCATCCCCTGGGCCAGTCGTCGCCAGAAGACCCCAGCGATGATCCCCCGCTCCCCATCCACTGCCGCCTCTTTTTCCACTAAACTCGCCACCGTTACCCAATCGCGCAAACTGGGCTTGTCCGGATCTGCCTGGGCCTGATAGAGGGGCAGAGCCTTGGCTTCAAACCGAGCCAGCATCATTTGGATCACCTGTTGGGGGGTCACGGCTCCGGCAGGCAATTGGTAAGTATCGGGATAGAGAAAGCCTTCGACACTGGCCCATTCCGGGTCAAGCCAGGAAAATTGCTCGTTGGGGATGGTTTCCGCTGCGGTCATGAAGGCCGCCGCGCTGAAATAGCCTTGGGCTTCCAAGACTTGGGCAATCTGGGTGAGCCGCCATCCTTCGGGAATCGTGAAGCTGCGTTGGAGGACATCTCCCTGCCAGAGGGTTTGGGCGATCGCCCCCAAATCCGCCCCCGGCGAGAGGAGATAACGCCCCGCCTTAAAACTGCCATTTTGATCCTGCATCGCCAACCAAAAGGCCCAAATATTCCAGGCCCAAGCAGAATGAATCACCCCTGCCGCCGCCAAATCTGCCCCAATTTGCCGCGTTGAAGTATTGCGAGGAATCTCAATCTGCACCGCCGCCGCTTCTAGCTCCGCCACCACGGGGGAAGCCGCCCACCGCCACCACTGATAACCCTGCCAACTGCTCAACAGCAGCAATCCCGGCAAAACCAAGAAGGCATAGCCGCGTTTCCCCCAAACTCCCCCTTTTCCCATGGCTAACCTCTCACTGGCGATCCTGCTGCGATCCTACATGAATGATCTCGATCTGGCATTTTAAACCAAGCTAAAAATTCGGTTAAAAATTCGGTAAAACTGAGCGATTGGCATCCTATATCAGCCCTCTCAATCCCCCGTTATTCTTCTTCCTGCTCAATTTCTTGAATTAATAATTCCCGTAAATGGGGCTGTAGGGCTTGCACATCTTCAAGGGACAGGAGTTCAATTTGGCGATTGGGCAAACGGCGGGCAAATAAGAGTAGGGGGGCAAGGGGGGTATAGATTTCGTATTCCTGAGCATTGTGATAGAAGTGGGTGAGAAATTGGAACTGCTCCGATTCCACATTATCTTCTTCTGTTTCCACTTCGAGGGTGAGGATATCTTCCTCCACTACATCGGGAAGTTCGCCTGAAACTGTGAGGGTATAGGCAGCATAGTTGAGGGTGAGGTTATGCTCTGCCAGCACCGCTTTGGCATCACCAAAGACCTGTTCAATTTCTTCATTATCCTCGACCCAAGTGGCATCGGCATCATCCTCATCGCTATCCCAAGCAATGATCGTGATCGGCGCATCGACGGGAAGGAGTAAGAAGTAGGTTGTGCCGTTTTCGTTGAACGTATGCTCAACGGTGCATTCCAGCGATCGCCCTGCCTCGTCCAATAAGGTCACGCTATCGGGGATGGATGGATCGTGATCAGGGGAAAATTGAGAGGAGGGCATAGGCGATTGATGGCGCAGGCGGTAGCTCTCAGAATATCAAAAAACGGTCAAAGCTTATGATTTGTGGGGAGGGAACAGGGAACGAGGTACGGGGTAGGGGCGTTGGCGTAAGCCTGCCGGAGGCACAAAAAATTTTCGCCCTGGGGCGGGGAAATTGGTTTCAGGCTTATGGGGCCAACTCCTCTAGCCAATTGCGGCTAAATTGGCAATCCTGAACCATGGCATCAGACAGGGCCATGTCTCTGGGGTCGTTGCTGCTAAACGTGATGTTGCCGGTGCGGGCCTGCTCGTAGGCTCGCTGATCTGTCAGCATCGCAACAGTGGAGCGGCGATAGCGACAGAGGCCATAAACGGCTCGCTGTTGGGGTCGTTCGGCAAGAAAGGCATTCATCTGCACCACACAGCGATCGCTCTCCCAACCCCGCACCAGACTTTCCACCACCACCCCCGGGATAAAAAACCCCATGGCGGTGGCTACGGGTTGGCACTGTTTGAGGCGATCGAGATAGGCGACGGCATTCACATAGTTGGGCAAATTGGGGGGCTGTACGGGTCGGCCATTTTCTAAGCAAATCCGTTGGCCATTACCGTCCTCGTAGTATTCCCAACAGTCGGGTTGATTAGCGAGGGCCTTGGGGGGAGAGACCAGGATTAAGCCGAGGCTGAGGAGCAGGAGAGAGAAGCGTTTAGGCATGGGTATTTCCAAAATGGGGTAGGGGCGTTGGCGTAAGCCTGCCGGAGGCACAAAAATTTTTCGACCTGGAGGGCTAGATTTTGTAACCCATCCCTCGCAGGATCGTCGTGGCCTGTTGGGCGCGATCGCCCTGCAATTCCAGCGTCATCTCCTTCACCGTTCCCCCCGCCCCCACCGCTGTTTTCAGCGTCTTTAACACTTGGGCCAAGGTGGCGGCCGGGGTTTGAAAACCGCCGATCACGGTGACGGTTTTGCCCTTGCGACCTTTGCGGGAAACTTGGATGTTTAACTTTTGCTGTTGGGGGGGGAGGTCTAATCCTGGGGTTTCCGGTTCCGGTTCCGTGGGGCCAAATTCGGAATAGACAACGCGATTACGGGGACTCATGGGACTTCTGGATCGAGATCCCCTCTAGTTTAAAGCGGCCCAACAGGCCAGGGGAAACAGGAAATATTCCGCAAAAAACAGCAGCCAAATAAATTGATAAAAACGGGCGATCGCCCCCTTATCTCCCAAATCCACCCGACGACTGCGCCACCCCAAGGCCAGCAACAGCACCAAATGCCCCCCAATCATGATGCTTGGCGCTAATCCCGGTAAAGCCAGCAACCCCACCGCGATCATCAAACCATAGCAAAAGGCGATCAACGTACAACAGAGGGCAAACACCGCCGGTTTTCCCAGGGCGATCGTCAGGGTTTGGATCTGATAGTGGCGATCGCCCTCCAGATCCGGCACATCCTTGAACAGGGCAATGGCAATACTAAACAGCAGGACAAACCCGGTGAGAATCCACACTGGCCCAGGAATCCCCGCCCCATCAAACTGCTGGTTAAAATGTCCCGATAGCCCCAGATTTACCACCACCCCCCGCACCGCCAAAATACAGAACGCTGCCCAGAAGGAAAACCGTTTCAAGCGGATCGGCGGCACAGAATAGGCCGTGCCAATCCCCAAACTCAGGGCCACCGTCAACCACAGCCACAGCCCCCCGATACTGAGGGTTAAGGCGAGGAAGGCGGCGATCGCCACAATCCTCCAGCCTTGGCGACGGGTAAAGGCCCCGGCCGCGAGGGGGAGATGGGGCTTATTGATGCGATCGATGTCAATATCGAACAGTTGGTTTAAGCCGACGATGTAGAGATTGCCCGCTAAACAGGCCAGCCAAGCCAGGGCTAGCGTTAGGATCGCCCCCAAGGTGAGGGGCTGGCCAGTGGTGAAGAGGGCGATCGCCCACAGGGCCACCACACTCAAACTCGTGCCAATAATCGTATGGGGGCGGGAAAATCGCCAGCCCTGACGAGCGAACCCCAAAAAATGCGACCAATTTAATAAAGACATCCCCAAATCCTATCAAAAACTAACAGCATCCAACCCCAACGCTTCTCCCCCTTAATCGCGAATGACCGTAATCCGACGATCGCTCCCCGTGGTTGCCGCTTCCGTCGTCGTCCGCTCCTCAATATCCGGCAACCCAGAACGGCGATGGTCTCCGACCGGGCTTTGCCCATCGAAAATCACCAACCACCCCCAATCCAACCCCAACCCCGCCAAATACCCCTCAATCTGTTCCAACCCCTCCGGTAGGGGCTCGACTCTGGGCCATGGCGGGGGTTGGAGTTCAGCCGGTAGCCAGGTATCGCAAGACCTTTGTCAAGCTTCGAGGATTGCTGCCTCAGCTTTGCCCATATCGCGGGGGAAGGCTGCGCCCACTTCGGCGGAAACCATGACGGCGGTATATTGGCCGCTGGCGGTGAGTTCTTGAGCGAGGGCGAGCATGGCGGTGGTTTTGCCCACTTGGCGGGGGGCATGGATGACGAAGTAGCCCTCTTGGGCGATGAGGGGTTTAATATCCGACAAACGCACGGTAGGGGGGAGCATATAGTGAATATCGGCTTTACAAGGGCCGGCGGTGTTGAACCATTTCATAGGGGAGGGGCATGAAGGGGGACTGGTGTATTATAGCAACCTCGGTAATTTATTTTTTGTATTCGGAGTTTTTAACAAATTATAAAGATTTAGCAAACCAGCGATTGGTAGTGCTCAAATTTGGTAATGATGCTCGGCTGAAACCCTCTTGTGGTAGGGCTTTCAATTGCATTGATCATTACTACCGAGGCACTACCCAGTGGAGCAGTGACACTTACCAATTCTACCCTTGCGTTTAATACGGCTAATTCCGGCGGTGGGATGAGTGTATATGGCAATCACACCCACACCATTAACAACACGATCATCGCCAATCGTGCAGGTACAGGCCCCGATATTGGCATCAATTCCGGAACTCACACATTTAACATCACCAACAGCCTGATCCTCAGTACAGCGGGCATGACTGGCATAGGAGTCCCCACCAACGGCGTGAACGGCAATATCATCGGTGTTGACCCCCAACTCGCTCCCCTCGCTAACAACGGCGGCCCCACTCAAACCCATGCCCTCCTCGCCACTAGCCCCGCCATTAATGGTGGGAATAACGCCTTTGCCACGGCCACCGATCAACGGGGCTTTGTACGGATTTTAAGCAGTACGGTGGATATCGGGGCCTATGAGTCTGTGTTTACCCCAGTCACAATTCCAGCCACAATTCCACCAGTCGCTGCACCAGGTCTAGATTTGGCAACGATTCGGCGGATTTGGTCAGACCCCATTGAGGACACAGATGAGTTAATTAAATCCTCGATTTTAGAGCGAGCCTGTGCCTCCATTCCTAATCTGGAACTAGAGGAGGATGAAGGGGACACAGTAACCGAGGATGACCCCCTAGACGCGGCGGCGGCTCAAGCAGAACTCGATGAAAATTGTCTGCCGCTCAGTGAATAGTGAAGTGAGAGGGGAAGCATGGCATATTTCATCGACAGCCAATGGGGACTGAGGGCCTGTGTTCAATCGGGCAAAATCATCTTGATTCGTATGGCACGTTAAAAATTGTTTCAAACAGGAATGGTT
>JAABSU010000036.1 GCA_011390265.1 Spirulina sp. | reverse complement strand
CGGTTGCCCTGGGGACAACCGCGATCTGGCCTATTGTCCCTGCCAAGGGCCCGCCATTCCGGATCAATCAACCAATTCTTCAACTGGCCTACAGGCCCCGTTTCAGGGAAATTTCCACCTGGCGAAACTCTTGTTTTAATCGCGTTTTGAGCTTATCCGAAATAGGGCGGGAGCCATAGGAGCTATAGAAGCCCGCCAAACTATTGAGGGCGGTTTGCATCGTGGTGAAGGAGCGCAGCCCAGAAACGCGGCTATCGCGACGATAGCGGGCAGCATAGTCATTAATTTTTTGGCGAGCCTCGGCGCGGAGTTCGGCCATGTCCGGGGCATCGTTGGGAGTTTCGAGGACGGTGGTCAGGTTTTCCACGACGGCCAAGGTATCTTCCCGATAGTTCCCCGTGAGGCTATCGGCGGCGGCAAAGCCCCCCCCGACAAAGGTGAGGGTACAGACGAGGCAAAAGGCGAGAATACGGTTAAAAATGGATTTAATCGACATTGACTTTAGGGGTTTTACGGGATTCGACTTAAAAATTGAGCTTGCTCAATCCTAACGTGGATTGGAATCCCACAGATCGCCATCCCCCTCGGCTGTTCCAACTCCTGCGCTAGAATGGGGTCAGTTCTAATTCACAATCAAGATGCCATGGCTTTATCTTCACCCCTCACCCTAACCAATGAGAATGTCGAAAACGTTCTCGATGAACTGCGCCCTTACCTGATGGCGGACGGGGGCAATGTTGAACTGGTTGAAATCGAAGGCCCAGTTGTGAAACTCCGGCTCCAAGGGGCCTGTGGTTCCTGCCCCAGTTCGGCCATGACGCTCCGTATGGGGATTGAACGCCGTTTGCGGGAATTTATCCCCGAAATTGCTGAGATTGAACAGGTGTTTTAGACCCCTCATCCCCCAGCCCCTTCTTCCCAGGACGGGAGGAGGGGAGCTTTTTTGAGAGGCTTGTCGTCTGAGCAATGAATGCAGACGTTCTTTTTTCATGTTTAAATCAACGCTTTTCACCATCGGGGCGACCATTACCCTCGCCCTATCGCCAGGGCTGCCGCTGCGAGCCGTTGCTTCTCCCACCGCACCGATTCAACTGGCTCAAGCGGATCCCAATCTTTTAGATGCTCTGAATCGTGCCCTTGAGCATAATCCTGATCATCTCCGCTCCTACCAAATGCGGGGGTTAGTTTGGGTGGAGCAGGCAGAGTATCACAAGGCGATCGCCGATTTCACTCAAGTCATTCGCCTTGATCCCACCCACGGGGAAGCCTATCGTTACCGAGGCACGTCCTATTTTTGGGTGCGGGATTATCAGTCAGCGTTGGCGGATTTTGATCAAGCCATTGCCCAAGGGCCAGATTTGGCGGTGGTGTATTTTAATCGGGGGTATGTGCGGCGGGCCTTGGGGGATTTTGCGGGGGCGATCGCCGATTTTCGCCAAGGGGCAACGCTGGCCCAAACCGAAGGTAAACCCGATACTTACGCCGCTGCTCAAGCCATTCTTAATGATTTAGAGGAGTTACTGGGGCTGAATATTGCCGGGATTTTGTACCGGGGTGAGGCGAAGGTGAGGGAAGGAGATTATTTGGGGGCGATCGCTGACCTCAATGAGGTGATTCGTCAGGATCAAAGCCAGGGGATCGCCTACGAACAGCGGGGCCGGGCCTGGATGGGCTTGGGGGATGGGGAGGCGGCGATTGCTGATTTTACTGAAGCTTTAGATTTAGATCCGACGGGGGCGATCGCCTACCAAGAACGGGGCAAAGCTTATCTCAGCCTCGATCAGTTTGAGGCGGCCCTATGGGATTTGAATCAAGCTCTAGCCCTCGATCCAACCCTCACAGAAAGCTATTATCAGCGGGGTTTGATTCACATTGAACAGGAGGCCTACGGGGAGGCGATCGCTGATTTTAACCAAGCCCTCGCTCTCGATCCCCAATGGGGGCGGGCCTATGGGGGGCGGGGTTTGGCTCGGTATCATTTGGGGGAGGTTGAGGAGGCGATCGCCGATCTAGAGCGGGCCAACGAATTATTTACCCAGGCTGAAGATTTTGCCGGGTTGCAACAAACATTAATGTTGTTGGAAGTCATTCAAAGCGAGGACTAATTCCCTAACCCTCATCCTCGAATCGGTAGCCCAAGCCAATCACCGTTTTAATAAATTGCGGTTGGGAAGGGTCAAATTCCACCTTTTTCCGCAAGCGGCCCACATGGGTATCCACCACCCGCTCATCCCCAAAAAAATCATTGCCCCACAGCTTCTCAATCAACTGCGGCCGCGTCCACACCCGCCCCGGATAACTGATCAACACCGCCAATAAATTAAACTCAAAGGCCGTTAGTTCCAACACCTCATCGCCTTCGGGGGGATTGTGGCGGGTGGCAATGTGTTGATCGAGGTCAATGGTGAAATGGGGGGTTTGGTGGAGGCGGTTTTTTTCGCCTCGGAGACTACGGCGCAACAGAGCACGCACCCGTGCCACCAATTCACGGGGGCTAAACGGCTTAATTAAATAATCATCGGCCCCCGTGGACAGGCCAATGACGCGATCGATTTCCTCACTGCGAGCCGTCAACATCAAAATATAGGGGTCTTTAATGTTGGCCATCTGACGCACCCTGGTACAGACCTCCAACCCATCCAAACCCGGCAACATCAAATCCAAAATGATTAAATCCGGCGGATGATCCGTAACCCATTGGAGGGCTTTGAGGCCATCGGGGGCGCGATCGCAGCTAAACCCCTCCCGCGTTAACGTGTCGTGGAGGAGTTGAGCAATTTCGGGATTGTCTTCGACGATCAGGATCTGCATGATCTAGAGCAAGTTAATCTTGCATCGGAACCGCATCAACATTTACCGTTGTCGCCTGAGCATCCCCAACCTCTGGCTCCATGCCATTTTCCTTTTTCGTTTTGGCAAAATCCAAGACCAGTTGAGAGACTTCGGAAATTAACAGCGTCAGGATCATTAGGTCATCAATCTGACCGACGATGGGCAGAAAATCCGGGGCAATGTCGATGGGGCTGATGATATAAACCAAACTGCCAAGGATCACCCACCAGCGATATTTGGGATTGCGGAGGGTGGAACGATACCAGTCATAGATGGCCTTGGGGGAGATGTTCATGGTGTTGTGCGGTTCAGGATAATCTGATTGTCGCAAATCGAGGACGGGAATTGAGGGGGCAATTGCGCTCTCGGAAGCAGGGATTTCCTCACCTGGCCGGTTCAGAAATGGAGGGTTGGGGCGTGGTGGGGCGGGTGGCGATCGCCAACTGCACCCCCGATAATTGCCTTAACTGATCCATCACTGCCACAACTTGGCCATGGGGGACGGTGGTATCAGCATTGAGCAGCACCGTTAGGGGCTGATTGGGTTGTAGTTGGCCGCGAATATTCGTGATCAATTCCGGCAATGTTACCGGGGTTTGGTTAAAAAAGATCTGGCCATCAGCCCGCAGGCTCACCGTCACCGGGGGAACCGGCTGGGCTTGGGATGTGGCAGCTTCGGGTAAATCAACGGGCATCCCCGTCAACCGGGCCAGTTGCACCGTGGCCAAAATCACAAAGGCCAAGATCACAAAAATCACATCAATCATCGAAATCAGATTGAGGCTTAGGGGTGGCTCCGATTCATCGGGGAAGCGCATGGGTTCGTTAGGTTTAAACGTTAAAGCGGAAGAGCATTACATCCCCCTCTTGGACAATATACTCTTTGCCTTCACTGCGCACCAAACCCTTCTCTTTTGCCGCTCCCATGGAACCGGTGGTCACTAAATCCTGATAACTGACGGTTTCAGCGCGAATAAAGCCCCGCTCAAAATCCGTATGGATCACCCCGGCGGCTTGGGGGGCGGTCATGCCGGCCCGAATTGTCCAGGCGCGGGTTTCCGGTTCTCCGGTGGTGAGGTAGGTGCGTAGTCCCAGGAGTTCATAGGTGGCGGTGATTAGGGATTTTAACCCCCCTTCTGTCACCCCCAGGGCTTCGAGGAAGTCCACCCGATCCTCAGGGGACAGTTCCACCAATTCCGATTCCACTTGGGCGGAAATGATCACCACCTTGGCGTTTTCCGTGGCGGCGACTTCCCGCACTGCTTCCACCCAGGCATTGCCGGTGGCGAGATCGTCCTCGGTGACATTGGTGGCATAGATGACGGGTTTGCGGGTCAGTAAGCCGAGGGTTTTAATCATTTCGGCGGCTTCATCATCCAGATCCACCAACCGGGCGGATTGGCCGGCATCGAGGGCGGCGTGGAGGGTTTGGAGGATTTCTAGCTCCGCTTGGGCTTCTTTGTTGGCCCGGGCCTGTTTCCGCACCCGATCCATGCGGCGCTCTACCTGGGCCAGGTCAGATAGGGCCAATTCTAAATTAATAATTTCGATATCCCGCACCGGATCAACGGAGCCGGCCACATGGATAATATCCTCATCGTCAAAGCAGCGCACCACATGGACGATCGCATCGACTTCCCGAATATTGGCCAGGAATTGGTTCCCTAACCCTTCCCCTTGGCTGGCCCCTTTCACCAGGCCGGCAATATCGACAAATTCAATGCGGGTGGGGACGATCTGCTTGGATTTAGAGAGTTCCGCTAACACCTCAAGCCGTTGATCAGGGACGGCCACCACCCCCACATTGGGTTCAATGGTGCAAAAAGGAAAGTTGGCTGCGTCGGCTTTGGCGTTGGCCACAAGGGCGTTAAAGAGGGTGGATTTGCCTACGTTGGGCAGGCCCACAATTCCGGCTCTGAGCATAGGAGGGGTTGAGTGATTAGCAACTGATTACTATACCATTGTGGGCGCAGTGGTTTTAATGTACCAATGCCCTCCCTCTGTAGGGGCGAAAAATTTTTCGCCCTTCCCCAGAATTTCGCCCCTTCCCTGTGCAAAGATGGAAATTTTTATTGCGTCACGGTGGAGAAGTAACCGATTTTGCTAGGTTTAAGAGCGGTGGCGATCCGTGATAGCGCACTCATCGCCCCTTCCGGTGAGCGCATGGCCTAATCGAGTGGTGGTGATTAATGGCGGTACAGCATCCTGCTGATTTCTTAATTTTGGTGGTGGACGACCTGAGCTACAACATCAAGGTAGTGGGCAAAATTCTAGATCATGCGGGCTATCGGGTGACGGTGGCCAACAATGGGGAAGAGGCGATCGCCCGTGTTAAACAGGCCAAGCCCGATCTGATTTTATTAGACCTGATGATGCCGAAAATGAGTGGCCTCCAAGTCTGCCAAGTCCTCAAAGCTAACCCGGCCTGGGCGGAAATCCCTGTCATTTTCCTCACGGCTAGCCATGCGAAAGAGGATATTATTGCCGCCTTTGAGATCGGGGCGGTGGATTATGTCACCAAACCCTTTATCCAAGCGGAAATTCTCGCCCGCATTGCCAACCACCTCCACCTTCAGGTTGCCCAAGCTTCCCTCAAGGCTCAAAACTGCAATCTCAAAATTCTGCACCATCTGGATACGCAGTCCTACGCCTCGGTGGCGGATATTTTCCAAGCCTATCTTGAGTCGGGCTGCAAGATGCTGCGTCTTCAATCGGGGATGGTGTGCCGCCTTGAAGGGACAGCGGGGGATGGCCCTGATATCCGGCCGATGGTGGTAGAGGCCTGCCACCCAAGCACCAATGAACCTCAAGAGGGGGATCAGATTCTTTCCCCCTGTTTAGGGCAAACCGTTGTGCAATTTGCCAAAACCATCGCCGCCCATCAACTGACCCCGGAGCAAAAACAGCAATCCCCCTGGCGATCGCCCATGGGCAGTTATCTAGGAACCCCGATCTTCGTCAAGAGGGAAATTTATGGCGTTCTTTGCTTTGGGGATCTCCACAGGCGGCCGATGTCTTTCAATGCCCATGAACTGGATATTGTTGAACTGATGGCCCAAGGATTAGGGAAATTCATTGCTGGCCATGCCTTGGAGCAAGAACGCCAAGCCCTCGCGGCTCGTAAGGATGAACTGTTGGCGATCGCCAGCCACGAACTCCGCACCCCCCTCACGTCCATCAATGCCGCCATCAAGTTAATCGGCACTGGCAAAGTGGGCGAACTCGCCCCCCGGGGCCAACAACTGATTGAGATTATCGCCAACAACACCGATCGCCTCATTCGTCTGATTAATAATCTGCTCAACCTTGAGCGGCTCGAATCCCGAAAACTGACGCTGAACAAAAAAGCCTGCAATGTCAAAACCCTGATTAACCAAGCTCTCGCCCTGATGCAGCCCATGGCCCAAGAGCAAAAAATCACGCTCCGGAATAACCCCATCGATCCAGATCTCACCCTTTGGGCTGACGCGGATCAAATCCTCCAAGTGCTCACCAATTTAATTAACAATGGCCTGAAATTTTCCCCCCCCCATAGCGAAATCCTGATTACGGCTGAGGGTGATCAGCGGGGTATCTTGGTGGCGATCGCCGATCAAGGGCCAGGGATTCCTGGGGAGGATTGCGATCGCATTTTTGAACGTTTCCAACAGGTCAACAGTTGTCAATCTAGCCATCAAGGCACAGGGTTAGGCCTGGCCATTTGTCGGGAAATTGTCAAACAGCACCATGGCAACATCTGGGTCGAAAGTACCGTGGGCCAAGGCAGTTGCTTCATGATCACCCTGCCCAAACCCATGGCCGCTACACCCATCCTGGACAAAATGCCTTAAAATATCTTAACAATTGCGGATCGCTCCCCCACCGCTCCAGCGCGAGCCGCATTGCTCCTTGCGCGGCAAATTTTATGGCCTTTCACCTTTCCGTCTGGTCGATTAAACGACCTGTTCCCACCCTCGTTTTATTTCTCGTCCTTGCCATTGTCGGGGCCTTTTCCTTCTTCAGTCTGGGCATTGATACCCAGCCCAATATTGATCTCCCTGTGGTGCAGATCAATGTCACCCAGCCCGGTGCGGGGCCGACGGAACTGGAAACCCAAGTGACCCGCAAAGTGGAAGATGCGGTGGCGGGTTTAGGGGATATTGATGAAATTCGCTCCACGATCACCGATGGGCGATCTAGCACCGTCATTCAGTTTGTGTTGGGAACCGATGCCAACCAAGCCACCAACGATGTACGCAATGCCATTTCTCAGATCCGCAGCGATCTCCCCGACGATATCAACGAACCCATCGTCCAGCGGCTAGAGTTTGCCGGTGGTTCAATCATGACCTATGCCGTCATTGCCCCAGGGCAGAGCGTTGCCGAACTCAGCGATTTTGTCGATCGCACCGTTAGCCGCTATCTCCTCAATGTTCCCGGTGTGGCCCGCATTGAACGCTTAGGGGGGATCGACCAAGCGATCCGCGTTGACCTCGACCCCCAACGGCTCCAAGCCTACGGCATCACCGCCACCGCAGTGAACGACCAAATCCGCCAAGGCAATATTGACCTCCCTGGCGGCCAAACCGACCTAGGCAACCGCGAGCAAAACGTCCGCACCCTCGGCAGTGTGGCCACCGTGGGGGAATTGGCCCAAACACCAATTATCCTACCGGCGGGCGGCACCGTTCCCCTCAGTAGTTTAGGCACTGTTATTGATGGGGCGCTCACCCCCCAACAGGCGGCGTTTTTCAATCAAGAGCCGGTGGTGGGGTTTGCGGTTTATCGCAGTTCCGGGAGTACGTTGGTGACGGTGGAGGAGGCGGTGCGTCGTCAGGTGGAGCAGTTGCAAACGACGTTACCCGAAGAGATGACGCTGCAATTGATCGTGACCCGTGGCGACGCGATCCGGGGTTCCTATCAATCCACCATTGACGCGGTGATCATTGGCTCAATCCTGACGGTGATTACGGTGGGCCTCTTTCTCAAAGATTGGCGGATGACGTTGATCACCGCCTGCGCCTTGCCCCTTTCGATTATTCCCACGTTTTTGGTGATGCAGATCTTGGGCTACACGCTTAACGGCATGACGCTGTTAGCCCTTGCTTTAGCGATGGGCAACCTGGTGGATGATGCGATTTGCATGATTGAAAACATCGACCAGCATATTCAGCGGGGTAAACCCCCCTTTCAGGCGGCCATGGATGGGGCGCGGGAAATTGGCCTGGCGGTGGTGACGACGACGGCGACGATTGTGGCGGTGTTTTTGCCGGTGGCCTTTATGGGGGGAATACCGGGGCAGTTTTTCCAGCCCTTTGGGGTGACGGTGGCGGTTTCGACGATGTTTTCCACATTGGTGGCGACGACGATCACGCCGATGCTCAGTGCCTATCTGCTCAAGGGGAAACCCCAGACGCGGGGGGAAGATCTCACCCATCCCTATGCTCAGTTTCGTCAGGAGTTGGATGCGACGATCAATCAACCGGCGCGGCGGCGGCCCTATCAGGGGTTGCTGATCTGGGCGTTGCGCCATCGGTTATTGACGCTGGCGATCGCCCTGCTCTTTTTCATTGGCAGTCTTCAATTGGTTCCCTACATTCCCCAAGGGCTGTTTAATTCTGGGGATACGGGTCTGAGTACTGTCAGCGTGGAATTGCCCCCCGGTTCGCCCCTCTCGGAAACTACAGCGGTATTGCAACGGGTGAGCCGTGAACTTGAAGCAAATCCGGCGGTGGCTTCGGTGTTGGCCCATGCCAGCAACGCCAACACGGGGCAATTATCGGTGAATCTGGTTCCCCGTTCTGAGCGCGTCCATCAGCGGGATTTTCAAACGGAGATGCGATCGCAATTCCAAAAAATCCCTGGAGCGCGGGTGACGTTCCGCTCGGAAGGGGCGGGGGGCAGTGCGAAGGATTTAAGCCTGATCCTCAAGAGTGAAAACCCGCAACAGTTAGCCACAACGGCGGCGGAGTTAGAAGCGCAGATGGGGGAATTGCCGGGGTTTGTGGAGGTGACTTCTAGCAATAGCCTTGTCAAACCGGAGTTAATCATTATCCCCGATCGCCAACGGGCGGCGGATTTAGGGGTTTCGGTGCAGGCGATCGCCCGCACGGCTTCCCTAGCCCTGATCGGGGACAACCCCGCCAACCTGCCCAAGTTCAACCTTGCCGATCGCCAAATCCCGATCCTGATCCAAATCGACCCCGCTGCCCGTAACAACCTGGAAACCTTGAGAACGTTGGCGGTTCGCAGCAACAGCGGCGCGATGGTTCCCCTGGCAGCGGTGGCTCAGTTCAGCCTGGGCAGTGGCCCGGCGGAGATCCAACGGTTTGACCGTGCTCGCCAAGTATCCCTAGATGCGAACTTGGTGGGGATTTCTTTGGGGGATGGGGTGAATGCGGTGCGGGCGTTACCGGCGATGAATCCGTTGCCCGCCGATGTGCTGGAGGAACCGGCGGGGGATGCGGAGATTATGCGGGATATTTTCACGCGGTTCTTTTCGGCGTTGGGTTTGGCGGTGCTGTCGATCTATGGGATTTTGGTGCTGCTTTATAACAATTTCCTCTATCCAGTGACGATCTTGGCGGCGTTGCCCCTATCCATTGGGGGGGCGTTGTTGGGGCTGTTGGTGATGCAGAAGGAGATGGGGTTGTTTGCCCTGATTGGGATTGTGTTGTTAATGGGGTTGGTGACGAAGAATGCGATTCTGTTGGTGGATTTCACGCTGGAGGCGATGCGTCAGGGTAAGCCGCAGTTTAAGGCGATCGTGGAGGCGGGGGTGTCGCGGTTGCGGCCGATTTTGATGACTTCGGTGTCTACGGTGGCGGGGATGTTGCCTATTGCCCTGGAATGGGGGGCGGATGGGGAGGTACGGAGTCCAATGGCGATCGCTGTCATCGGGGGCTTTACCACATCGACGCTGTTAACGCTGGTGGTGATTCCGGTGTTGTTTACCTATGTAGATCGGGTGGTGCAGAAGTTGGGGGGGCTGTTGCGGCGGGAGCCGGAGCCGGTTTCGCGGTTTGTGGCTTCGGAATCGGGCGATCGCCATTAATTCCAGGATTAGGGATCATTTTGTCCGGATAGCAAGGGGCTAGGACGGATCAAAACAATGGTAGATGCACCCTGATAAGTGTTTCCCGGCTCCTTTGGGGTCGGGAATTTTTTTGCTTTTGGGCCAGATCGCTACTAGGGCGGATTTTTTTCAGCCAAAAATTTGTTGGTTTTGCGGCGAAAGGGGGGCACACTGTCTATATTAGGGATAGCGAGAGCCATCCACCCTGAGGCGTGAGAAACGAAGTCCTATGAATACCGCAATCTTAGAAACCCGGAGTTCTATATCCTTGGCTGGCCAAGGGATGTTAGTGGTGTTGGATGGTGCTGTCCCCCATCGGCAGGGCCTGCGACGGGGGCTATTACCGGGGGCGCAGGTGTTGGAGCTTGTACCCGGTGGGGATGGTTTGGCGCAAATTACGGCCTATTTAGCGGCCCATGGTGGTTTTAACAGTCTCCACGTTGTTAGCCATGGGGAACCGGGTCAATTATTTTTAGCGGATCAGGTTGTTGATCTGGAGACTTTGCGGGGGAATCGCCTCGCTTTGGAAAGTTGGCGAGGGGCGGGGGGCGATCGCTTTGAAATCCTCCTCTATGGTTGCAATGTGGGTCAAGGGGCGGCGGGTTCGCAATTCATTGAAACTTTAGCAGCATTTACGGGGGCAACGGTGGCGGCTTCCCCCACGCCCACGGGTCACGAGTCCCTCGGCGGTCGCTGGCAACTGACGACCCAAACCGCCCCCCTCACTGCCTCCCTCGCCTTCACCCCCGCAACCCAAGCCAGTTACCCCGCGATCCTTGTGAAATACACCATCAATCCTGGGGGAGGGGTTGTTGCGGACGACCCCTCCAAATCTTTTACAGCCGGGAACGTTGAATCTGCTCTAATTCAAGCGATTATCAATGCTAACGCCAATCCAGGGCCAGATACGATTGAACTGGCATCGGGGACGGAATTTTCTTTTACAACATTTAACATCAATGCCCCCAATGAGGGGGCATCTGCGTTACCCCTCATCACCGATCCGGGTGGGTTAACAATTACCGGGTTAACCAGTGGGGGCAATCTGCTGACGCGCAATGCCCCTAACGACAATAACCTGATTAACAACTTTCGTTTTTTCACAATTCGTGATGGTGCTCGGTTAACGTTAGATAATCTGATTTTGGAAAAGGGTCGGGTGGTTGGTGGGCCACCCTTTGGGAATGATGGAGGGGCGATTCTCAACAGTGGCACTCTAGAGATTAAGAATTCGACCCTCAGAAATAATTTCGCAGCGGATGATGGGGGGGCGATCGCCAACGTTGGTGTTGACACAGGTGCAAAGCTGACGATCACTAACTCTATCCTCATCGGCAATGTTGCTGATGGCGACGATAACCCCACGACTTTGCCTACGGATGATGGTGGGGGGGCGATCGAAACCGACGGCGGGGGCGCATCCGCTACCACCTTCGCCATTATCAACAACAGCACCATCACCGGTAATACTGCTAATGGGGGCACTGGGGGGGGCATCCGCGCCCGCAACGGGGGCGCACTCACCATCAACGACAGCGACATCACCAACAATACTGCTGGTGCTGGGGGTGGGATTTCGCTGCTGCGGATTACACCCCCCCGCCTAGAAACCGAAACCATTACCCTGGCCATCAATGGTTCCTCGCCAGGGGCAACCCAGATCAACAACAACACTGTGACCGTACTCACGGGTCAAAACTTTGAGGATGTGGCAGAGGCAATTGTTGTGGGGGGAGTGCCTACGCCCCCTAGTGTGGGGGGGCCACGGGCGATCGCCCTCGATTCCAACACCGTCAACGAGATCCGCAATGGCCGAGTGATCATCGGCATTCCCCCCCTTGACCCTTCCGAAACCACCAATATTCCTGAACTGCAAAACACCATTCCCAACGAAGCCCGGATTATCCTCGAACTGCTTGGGCCAGCGGGGGATGCACTGGTGGTGGATCAAACCACCGCAAGTCTGCAATTTAACCCTGGCGACCCGCGCACCAAAACCTTCCGCATTACCAATACTGGCGGTAGTGCTTTAGGGGTAAACACTTTTGCGATCGCCAACGATCCAGACAGTAATTTTACAATCGATACCACTGGCACAGCCGCTACCCTGAACGCTTTTACCACTGGCGGTACTCCTGCATTCACCACATTTAACGTTACTTTTAACGGTAGTGCTGATGTGACCACCCCCGCCGCCATCACCTTCGCCATTGACGGCAACACCGCCACCCCGGCCCCAGACGGCACGGTAATCAACGATGTGGGCACAGATAACAGCTTTACCTTCGGTTTAACAGCAGCCGTTGCGACATCGCCGCCGCCACCGCCACCGCCACCTCCTGGTGTTTCTGTTTCTCCCCTGCAAATTGACCGAGAAACCTCACTATTTACGGCTGGAGCTGGAGTCGGTGGCCGTGTCAAGGTCTCCGTTTTGAATGCACCGGCAGCTACGACTAAAAGCGCCCTTCAATCGTTGAAAGTGACCTATGTTAGTGGCGGTAATCTCACCGAAGAGTTATTTTCAGTTCTGCCGGTAATTGGTCAACCTGACGGCTTTGGCATTGGCTTGCAATCTTTCTTGCTAGATCGTGTGGATGACACTCCCTTTGTTGGCAATGAAACCTTTAGGATTGAATTAGCGAACAGCAATATTGCCAGTCGAATTAATGTCAATGCAGGGGGCAATGGCGTTCATGATGTGATCTTTGATACTAATAGCGATGGCCAATTTAATTCCCAAGATTTGACCCTGCGGATTAACCAAACCAACGAAGCGATTCCCCTCGGTGTGGGCACGGTGCAAGCCAACGGTTTAGAACTGATCGATCTGCGATCTGCTACCGGGGGACGGGTGGCAAGTTTTACCCTCTTCCGAGAAGCGACATTTAACAACACCGTTGGCCTTTACCGCATTGATGATATTTCTGGAGCAGTGAATGGTATCGCTCCTGGCCAAGCTGGTTATGCTCAAGCTGCCATCTCGAACCGAATCTCCGAAGTTACCCTCAACGTTGGCAACCAACAAAGCCGCACCGTTACTTCTACCCTCCAAGGTGGCGCACTTTATGCCCCGTTCATGGTTGTTAATGCTGGCATTGATGACTTCCTGAACAGTAACCCCAACAATGCCGGGGGCGGGATCAACGCCTTCTTCGCCTATCAAGCCGCTAACCCCGATGTTCAGAACCACATTGTCCTGTTGGGGAATAATACCTTTGGCTTTGAGGATCTCTTTGGTGGAGGCGATCGCGACTTTAACGATATGATCTTCCAAGTCCAAATCACCTAAATCTGGCATGGAACTGACCGAAATCAAACGAGAGATCAAATTGCTCACTGACCGCCTGGGCAAAGCCCAGGACTATCTTTGACCTCCCCACCCTCAACGCCGAAATCCACGACCTCGAACAACAATCCGCCCAACCGGGGTTCTGGGATGACCAAACCAGCGCCCAAGCCATCCTCCAAACCCTCAACGATCGCACCAGCAGGCTCAAACAATACCAAACCTGGTGCGCACAATTGGGGGATGTAGAGGCGATCGCCGAACTCCTCGAACTGGAAACCGACCCCAGCCTCGAAACCGAAGCCGCCCAAACCCTCACCCACCTCCACCAAAGCCTCGACCGCTGGGAACTAGAACAACTCCTGGCCGGGGAATATGACCAAGAAGGGGCAGTCTTGACGATTAACGCCGGAGCCGGGGGAACCGATGCCCAAGACTGGGCGGAAATGCTCTTGCGGATGTACACCCGCTGGGGCGAACAACAGGGCTACAAAGTCCAACTGGCAGAAATTTCCGAAGGGGATGAAGCCGGGATCAAATCCGCCACGCTGGAATTTACCGGCCGCTATGCCTATGGCTATCTGCGGGGCGAAAAGGGAACCCATCGCCTCGTGCGCATTTCCCCCTTTAACGCCAACGACAAACGGCAAACCAGCTTTGCTGGTGTGGAAGTGATGCCCGCCCTCGATGACTCCAAAATTCAACTGGAGATCCCCGACAAGGATCTGGAAATCACCACCACCCGCTCCGGCGGCAAGGGAGGGCAAAACGTCAACAAAGTTGAAACAGCGGTGCGCGTCGTTCACCTGCCCACGGGGTTAGCCGTGCGCTGCACCCAAGAGCGATCGCAGATGCAAAACAAAGAAAAAGCCCTAGCCCTGCTCAAGGCAAAATTACTGATCATTGCTCAAGAACAACGGGCGCAGGAAATTGCTGAAATTCGCGGCGATATGGTAGAAGCCGCTTGGGGCAACCAGATCCGCAACTATGTTTTTCACCCCTACCAAATGGTCAAAGATCTACGCACCAACGCCGAAACCACGGCGATCGGGGATGTGATGGACGGCAAGATCGATCCCTTTATTGAGTCCTACCTTCGCCTCGATGCGGGGGTAACAGCTTGAGGTTAAATCCGATCTAAAACCCGAATCCCCAACAGCGAAAGTCCCAGCTTCAACGTGTCCGCCGTCAATTGACACAATGCCAACCGGGACGATCGCACGGGTTCAGCCGCCTTCAATACTGGACATTGTTCAAAAAATTGATTGAATTTTTGGCTCAATTCAAACAGGTATTGACAGAGGCGATTGGGGAATAACTCCTGCTCTACTTCCGCTAACACATCCTCCAACTGTAAAAGATGCTTGGCTAGAACTAACTCCGGCTCCGTGTCAAGGTGAAGGGAGGCCATGGATGGGCTGGGGGGAAGGGCTGCCAAGGCATCCACCGGCCCAAAACATTCATCCCACCAACCGGCAACCATCCCCCGCAAATCCCGCCGCCCTGACGGGAAAAGCAGATAACGGGATGCAAACCAGAGGCCATAGCCAAACCCCACCAGCCGCATCACCTCCGCCAACAGGGGGATCGTGTGGAGTTCATGGTGAATGCGAATTGAGGCATCCATGAATACGAAAGCAACCACCGTCAATAACGCCGTCACCGCCAAGGCCCGCCAGCGAATCCCGGAAACGGGGGGCAAATCCTCAGGCATCACCGCTAACGCCCCGCCGGCCGCCTTCCGCTGAATGCCCTGAATCCGGACATAGGCATAGAGGAGATAGGGGGAAGTGTTGCCCTGGAGCGAGAGCATTTTGTCGTAGCTGAAAATGTAGTTACTGGTGCGGTTTTGGCTGAGGTCAGCGTATTTCACCGCACTGAGGCCGATGGTTTGGGCCACCTCTTGTTTAAAGGCTTCCGTTTCCGTGCGACCTTCAGCGGCTAAACGCTGATCTAAATCCTCACGGGTACGCCGTACCGCCTCATCGAGGAGATCCCGCAACCGCACCGTTTCCCCCGAACGGGTTTTTAATTTCTTGCCATCTTCCCCTTGAACTAGGCCAAAGGGCACATGAACCACTTCCACGTTATCGGTGAGGATGCCCGCCCGCCGCGCCACTTGGAAAACTTGGGTGAAATGGTTCGCTTGACCGGCATCGGTGACATAGATGATGCGATCGCCCTCATCTTGATGAATCCGATAGTGCAGTGCCGCTAAATCCGTGGTGGCATAGTTAAAGCCGCCATCGGATTTCTGGACAATCAGGGGCAGGGGTTGCCCTTCTTTATTGCTAAACCCTTCTAAAAACACACATTGCGCCCCCTGGTCTTCCTGCAAAATCCCCGCTGTTTCTAGGGTTTTCAACACATCCGGCAAGAGGGGATTATAGAAGGATTCCCCCCGCTCCGTGACTTCAATATCGAGCAAATCATAAATGACCTGAAACTCCCGCCGGGACTGGTCACAAAGCAATTGCCAAGCCTTGCGACTTTCCTCATCCCCCGCCTGCAACGCCACCACCGCCTCACGGGAAGCTTGCTGAAAGGCTTCATCTTGATCAAACCGCTGTTTAGCCTGTTTATAGAGGGCCACCAAATCCCCCAAATCCAGCGCGTCCGCCGTCGTCAAGGCTTCCGGATAGGCTTCCTTCAGGTAGGTGATCAACATCCCGAACTGGGTTCCCCAATCCCCCACATGATTCAAACGCACCACCTCATGGCCGCGAAATTCCAAAATCCGCGCCAAGCAATCCCCGATAATCGTCGATCGCAGGTGGCCGACGTGCATTTCCTTGGCAATATTGGGGCTAGAAAAATCGACAATCACCCGCTGGGGTTCTTTCGTTTCCGCCACACCTAAACGGCGATCGCCCTGCTTGGCCGCCAACTGAGCCGCTAAATAGTCCGGCTTCAACCGCAGATTAATAAACCCCGGCCCCGCCAATTCCGGCTCCTCGCACATTTCCCCCAATTGGACATGAGCTAATAACGTTTGGGCAATGTCCCTCGGTTTTTGCTGGAGGGGTTTCGCCAGGGGTAGCGCCGCATTGCATTGATAATCGCCAAATTTGGGGTTACTGGCGGGGACAATCAAAGGCTGAGGAATGGCAACTTCCGGGCCAAAGGCGGCCTGAAAGCCCTGAGTAAAACGGTGGTTCAGTTGCGCTTGGATCGAAGTCATGGGGGCGATCGCCATTGAGGGAGCAATTAAGCAGATCCTAGCTTAACGGATCAGGAAGAGAAAGACCTAGGGCGCATCCTCCACCCATGTCCCCACCACCCGCAACTCCGGCGGGATCGGCGTATCGTAGGGAAACTCTAAACAGGTTTCTGAACTACCCAAATAGCCCGCCTCGGTGAAGGCCAACAACATCCGCCCCAAGGCCACCCACACGGGCGCGTCAAATTCCCAGGGGCGATCGCGCCGGGCATAGCAACTAATCGACTTCAACGCCCAAAAATAACTATTGCGCACCACCGAACCCCCCTTTTTATACTGGGGGACATCTTCGGGGTGGATGGTTAGAATATCATTGGCGATCGCCGCTCGCATTGCTCTCGTTAGAAATTGCTACAGTGTCAAAGTCTTTTCATTGTGCCATCTTCTATGCTGCGCTTTCGTTTGGGTTTTGGCCTGTTGTGGCTCGGTTTTCTAAGCTATGCCACACTCCTCGCCCCCCCCGATCAACCGGATACCCTCGACTTGATCACCCGCCTGATTAACGGCCCCTGGGAGGGGATCAACCCCCTGATTATTGCCCTGTTTAACCTCATGGGGGTGTTGCCGGTGGTCTATGGGATGTTTTTGTATAGCGATGGGCGGGGGCAAAAGTTACCCGCCTTTGTATTTGCTCTGGGGACATTTGTCGTCGGAGCCTTTGCGCTGCTGCCCTATCTCGCCCTCCGCCGCCCCAATCCCGAATTTACGGGGCCGGTGGGGTGGTGGATACGGATTCAGGATTCCCGCTGGTTGGGGTTGGCGGTGGCGGTGGGGGCGTTGGGCCTCTTCGGTTGGGGGGTCATTACCGGAGATTGGGCCGATTTTATCCAGCAATGGCAAACGAGCCGCTTTATCCATGTAATGAGCCTTGATTTTTTGCTGCTATCAAGCCTCACGGCTGCTCTCCTCGGTGATGACCTGGCCCGGCGAGGGGTAGAAAAACCGGGATTATTGGCAAAAATTGCCCTGATCCCCTTCTTTGGGCCGTTGATCTATATCTGCTGTCGCCCACCTCTCCAAAGCAACGTAACACCCATTGCGCCCGAAAACCCACAAAATCCTGTGCCACAATAAGCTCAAGCCTCCAACTCCTCACCAAGCAGGTGAGGGGTTTATTCAAACACAGCGATTTTTATCAGCCTATGCTCAACTACCTTCGGAAATTTCTTTACGTTTTTCCCTCGAAAAGTGTTGTTCTCATTCCGTGGTTATTGCTGTTTATTTTTATCTCTAGTTTAGAAATTACCGGCTTGGGAATTGTAGGCATCTTTTTAAACCTAGCGACCAATCCAGAAACCATTACCGAAACCCCCTGGTTGAATGCTTTATATCAACAAACAGGAGCCGAAACCATCGGTCAATTTATTGCAATTATTGGCTTAGTGATTGTCGGTGTTTTTTGTGTCAAAGCCTTGATTAGTTGGTATGGTCAGACCCAGATTTTTGGGTTCAGCTATCGTCAGCGAGAAAAACTCGTTGAACGTTTAATGAATGGCTACTTGGAAGCCCCCTATACGTTCCATTTAGAGCGCAATAGTGCGCGAATTATCCACAATACGCTCAATGAAACCAATCGCTTTGCCGATAGTATATTAAGGGAATTATTAACCCTTTCTTTTAACTTGGTCAATGTTGTTGCTATTTCAATTTTACTCTGTTTGATCAATCCCTTAGCCGTCTTTTCTTTGGTGGTCATCGTGCTGCCCTTGGCAGTTTTATTCAACAGTTATCGAGATAGGATGCGGGTGTGGGGCAAGGAAATTTACCAAGCGAATCAGGGGATTATTCGCAATATTAACCATGGGCTAGGGGGGCTAAAGGAAACACGAATCATCGGCTGTGGCCCCTATTTTGCAGAAAAAACCGTTCACGAAGTCCATCGCTTTGCCGAAGCTTCTGTGCTATTTTACGGTTATAAGCTCTCCCCTCGGTTTATTGTTGAAACTTTGTTAGTGTTATTTCTGGTGGGGTTTACCTCCATTTATTTGCTGATCAACCGTAACATTGACGGCTTAACCTCCTCTTTGGGGGTATTTGCCTTCGCTTCTATTCGCCTGATTCCTGCTTTTAGCAACATTGCCACTGAAGTGAGTGAACTGCGAACTTCCAGCTATCCCCTCACCCAAATTTATCAAGAACTCAAAGAGCTAGAGGAACTGGAAACTTCCAGGGTAGAAAAGGCGATCGCCTCCGGTTCCCACGCTTTTCCGGAGCGGATGACGGATCAAATTGTGATCGAGGGCGTTGCTTACACCTATCCCCAGGGGCAAAAGCCAGCGGTGGCAGGCATTGATTTAACGATCAAAAAGGGGCAATCCATTGCCTTGATTGGCCGCTCCGGTTCGGGAAAAACAACGCTGGTGGATTTAATTCTGGGGTTGTTGGTTCCCCAAGCTGGCGATATTCACATCGATGGGGTTTCCATTTATAACGATCTGCGCTCTTGGCAAAATTTAGTGGGCTATATTCCGCAATTTATCTTTTTAATTGACGATACGATTGAGCGCAATATTGCTTTTGGGGTTCCCGATGAAGCCATTGATGCAAAACGGTTGGATCGGGCTATTGATGCGGCGCAACTGCGGGATGTGGTGGATCAGGCCCCCGATGGGGTGAAAACCAACGTGGGGGAACGGGGCGTGATGTTGTCCGGGGGCCAACGGCAGCGGATTGGCATTGCCCGCGCCCTCTACCATGAGCGGGAAATTCTGGTTTTAGACGAGGCCACCTCTGCCCTGGATAATGAAACGGAGGCCCTGGTGACGGAATCGATCCGCTCCCTCAGTGGCACGAAAACGATGATTATTATCGCCCACCGCCTCACCACCGTGGAGCATTGCGATCGCATCTATCTGTTAGAGCAGGGCAAGGTGGTCAAGGCCGGAACCTATGCTGAAGTGGTGCAAGGGGAAACGGTTTCCCAATCGGAAGGGGCAATGTGATCAAAATTCTGCATTTAAGCACATCGGATCTAGAAGGGGGGGCGGCCCGGGCCGCCTATCGCATTCATCAGGGGTTGCAATCCCGCTCCATTGATTCCCAAATGCTCGTCCGCGCCAAGGACAGCACCGATCCCCAGGTTAAAGCCAGCGGCCATCCCCTGACGAAACTCGGCCCCATCTCTACGGATCTCCCCCTCAAATTACGGGGCATCACGGCCCAGCGGATGTTTTCTGTGCAATGGTTTCCCGATGCGATCGCCCCCGCTGTCCAACAAATCAACCCCGATCTCATCCATCTCCATTGGATCTGTAATGGCTTTGTCCAGATTGAAACGTTGAAAACCCTAGGTCGCCCTTTGGTGTGGACGTTGCATGATCTGTGGCCGATGACCGGGGGGTGTCATGAAATTTTGGGGTGCGATCGCTATCAACAGCATTGTGGCCATTGCCCCGCCTTGAATTCCCCAGGGGAAAATGACCTTTCCCGGCGGATTTGGGGACGGAAGGCTAGGGCCTGGCAAACCCTCAATTTAACCGTGGTTAGCCCTAGCCAATGGTTGGCAGACTGTGCGCGGCGCAGTAGTTTATTGGGCAACTATCCCATTGAGGTGATTCCCCATGGGATGGATTTAGACCGCTACCATCCCATTGAGGGGGCCATGGCCCGGCAGATCCTCAACCTGCCCCCGGAACGGAAGTTGATCATGTTCGGTTCCGGCAGCGTCAGCAGCTACCGCAAGGGGTTCGATCTCCTCCATGGGGCGGTGCAGCGCCTCAAGCTGGAGGAGCCGGATCTAGATATCGAGGTGATCGTCTTTGGTTCTTCGCCCCCCAAAACACCCCTGAGTTTTCCCTGTCCGGTGCAGTATCTGGAGCGATTCCATGATGATGTCAGCTTGGCCTTGATCTATAGTGCGGCGGATGTGGTGGTGGTTCCCTCCCGGGAGGAGGCCTTTGGCCAAACCGCCAGCGAGGCCCTGGCCTGCGGTACGCCCGTGGTAGCCTTCAATGCCACGGGCTTAAAAGATGTGGTGAGCGATCGCCTCAATGGCTACCTCGCTGAACCCTTCGATCCCCAATCCCTCGCCACCGGGATCTCCTGGGTGCTCAATCACCCCGAACCCCAGCAACTGCAAACCGTAGCCCGCCAAACCGCCTTAGCGCAATTTGCCCTCGCCCAACAGGCCCAGCGGTATCATGCCCTGTTCACGGAACTGTTAGGGGGAGCCGGGCCGGTACAATAGCAGGGTTAAGCTGGAACCGCCGCCTGAACCTATGCTCTCTTTCCTCAATGCGCTCCCCAGTGGCCCTCTGATTTCCTTCACGCTGCTGCTACTGGTGATTTTGACCATCCCGCCGCTATTTGAGCGGTTGCGGCTGCCGGGATTGGTGGGCCTGTTGGTGGCGGGGGTTTGCTTGGGGGAAAGTGGCCTCGGTCTGCTCAGTGCTGAGAGTGAAACCATGAAACTGCTTTCAGACATCGGCAAAATTTACCTGATGTTTGTGGCGGGGTTAGAAATTGATCTTTCCCAATTTCGCAAAACAAAAAACCGATCCATCGGGTTTGGTTTTGCCACGTTCATTGTGCCGATGATCATGGGGGTGATTATCGGGCGCACCTTTGGCTTTGGTTGGAATGGCTCGATTTTAATCGGTTCGCTGTTGTCTTCCCATACCTTGCTCGGCTACCCCATTGTCAATCGCCTTGGCTTGGTACGGAATGAGGCGATCACGGTGACGATTGGGGCGACGATTTTCACCGATATTGCGGCCCTGTTGGTGTTGGCGGTGTGTATTGCCATCAATGCGGGGGATTTTTCCGCCGCCAGCTTAATTGCCCAGTTGGTGATGTTGGCCCTCTATTGTGCCATTGTGCTCTTTGGGTTTGATTGGGCCGGGAAAGACTATTTCCGCCGTACCGGGGATGAGCAGAGCAATCAATTTTTGTTTGTGCTGTTGGCGGTTTTCCTTGCTTCCGTGGGGGCGGAATTGATTAATGTCGATCGCATCGTTGGGGCCTTTTTGGCAGGGTTGGCGGTGAATGATGTGGTGGGGCGATCGCCCGTTAAGGAAAAGGTGGAGTTTGTGGGCAGTACGCTGTTTATCCCCTTTTTCTTCGTCAATATGGGCCTATTGTTGAACCTTTCTGGGATTGCAGTAACGCTGACCACCGGCATTGCTTTTACGAGTTTGCTGGTGGGGGGTTTAATTCTGGCTAAATTATTAGCAGCTTTAGCAGCCAAGTTGCTTTATCGCTATTCCTGGCCAGAAATGTTGACGATGTGGTCTTTATCGATGCCCCAAGTGGCGGCGACGTTGGCGGCGGCATTGGTGGCCACCAATGCCGGGGTGATTACAGAGGCGGTGTTTAACGCCGTGATTGTGATGATGTTGGTGACGGCAATTTTGGGGCCGGTGTTAACCGCCCAGTTTGCCCGCAAATTAACGGTTCCTCAGGATTTAGGGTCAATGGGGGCGCTGGCACAACTGAGCCTCGATAACCCCGTGGCCATCCCTGCCAATCAAAAATTCACGGTGCTCATTGCCCTTTCCAACCCCTACACCCAGCAATATTTAATTGAAATGGGGGCGATGTTGGCTCACCATGAGCAGGGCTGTATTGTGCCGTTGGCCATTGCCAAGGCCCATGTTCACATGGATGATCTGCATTTAAATTTAGCCCTGCGCCAGAGCGATCGCCTCCTAGATCGGGCGGTGGCCATTGGCCATCAGTATGATGTCACCGCCGAACCCCGCATCCGCATCGATGATGACATTGCCCACGGCATTAGCCGCACAGCCCGGGAATACAATGCCAGTCTGATCGTCATGGGGTGGAGCACCACCACCAGTCTACAAGCGCGGCTGTTTGGCACGGTGATTGATAATGTCTTTTGGGCTTCCCATTGTCCGGTGGCGGTGATGCGGCTGTTGGATGAGCCAATGAATCTCCGGCGCATCCTCGTTCCTATAAAAGGGATCACGCCCCAGGCCCTGCAAACGGTGCGTTTTGCTCAACTGTTTGCCGATACCCACGCCGGGGAGGTGACGGTGCTTTATGTCTGCAATCGTTACACCCATCCCCAACAGGTGGAACAAATCGAAACAGAATTAACCGCCTATGTAGCCCAAATTGCTGGCTCCGTCGCCATCAAAATCACAATTATGCACCACGACAACACCGCCAAGGCCATCCTCTACCAAGCCCAAAGCCATGATCTGGTGATGCTGCGTTCCGTGCGGCGGCGCACCATTGCGGGCTTGGCGGTGAGTGATGTGACGACGGAGGTATTGAGCAAAATTGAATGCTCCCTGGTGTTGTTTGGCGATACCCTCTGGAAACCCACGGAAGCAGAGGCGATCGCCTCCCTCTAGCCTCCATCCGGCGTTAATCCCCCCACCTCCGCCAACACATAGAGGGGGCGACCCTTCACCTCTTCATAGATGCGGCCGATATATTCCCCCAAAATGCCAATGCTCACCAACTGCACCGCCCCAAAAAAGAACACCGCAATTA
>JAABSU010000343.1 GCA_011390265.1 Spirulina sp. | reverse complement strand
TGCTATGGCTTGGTATAACCGTGGCGTTTCGTTATATGAGTTAGAGAAATACGAAGAAGCGATCGCCTCCTATGACAAAGCGATCGCCATTAATCCTGATTATGCTATGGCTTGGTATAACCGTGGCGTTTCGTTATATGAGTTAGAGAAATACGAAGAAGCGATCGCCTCCTATGACAAAGCGATCGCCATTAATCCTGATTATGCTATGGCTTGGTATAACCGTGGCGTTTCGTTATATGAGTTAGAGAAATACGAAGAAGCGATCGCCTCCTATGACAGAGCGATCGCCATTAATGAAAATTATGCTGATGCTTGGTATGGCCGTGGCTTTGCGTTAGCAGAGTTAGAGAAATACGAAGATGCGATCGCCTCCTATGACAAAGCGATCGCCATTAATGAAAATTATGCTGATGCTTGGGTTAACCGTGGCAGTTCGTTAGACAATTTAGGGAAATACGAAGAAGCGATCACCTCTGCTGACAAAGCGATCGCCATTAATCCTGATCTTGCTATGGCTTGGTCTAACCGTGGCGTTTCGTTCGAGAAGTTAGGGAAATACGAAGAAGCGATCGCCTCCTATGACAGAGCGATCTCCATTAATCCTAATGATGCTCTGGCTTGGTCTAACCGTGGCGCTTCGTTACGCAATTTAGGGAAATACGAAGAATCGATCACCTCCTATGACAGAGCGATCGCCATTAATCCTGATTATGCTTATGCTTGGAATAACCGTGGCAATTCGTTATCTGATTTAGGGAAAGACGAAGAAGCGATCGCCTCCTATGACAAAGCGATCACCATTAATCCTGATTATGCTTATGCTTGGAATGGGAAAGGATGGAGTTTACATCTGCTCAATCGTAATCAAGAAGCACTCGTTGCGATTGATAAAGCACTAGCAATTGATCCGAATTATTCAACAGCACTCAATAACCGCAAAACCATCCTCGAAAAACTCAACCCATCCCCCTAACCCCCTCTAACCGCAACATCATCCAACAACATCAATAGCCCTAATCATTTTGACTTCCAATCATCTCAGCAAATGCCCGCCAAAGACCTCTATCACGAAACCGTTAAAACTGCCCTGATCAAAGACGGCTGGACAGTCAACGATGATTTGCCCCTCAAAATTGGTAAACGCGACTTAGTGATTGACTTACAAGCTGAAAAACTCCTCACTGCTCAACGAGAAAATCAAAAACTCGCCATTGAAGTCAAGAGCTTTATTAGTCCTTCCCCCGTCAGCGATTTTGAGAGAGCCTTAGGTCAATATCTATTATATGAACAACTCCTCAAAAGACAGTATCCAGACCATACCCTTTACCTCGCAATTCGAGAAACCGTTTATGTCAACTTCTTTCAAGAAGAAATTGCTCAAGTTATCCTCGAAAGCCATCCTCTCAATCTATTAATCTTTGACGAAATTCAGGAGGAAATTCTGCAATGGAAACCCTAACCCAAATTGACCAATATCGCCAAACCCTACAAACCATCCTCGAACAATACTGCCACACCCTCAACACCAATGACACCACCACAACCCAACTGATCATCAACCACAACCAAACCCGCTACCTGATCATCGAGGAAGGCTGGGACAACATCAAACGAATTCATCACCTCATCTTTGATGCCGAAATCCGCAATCAACAAATTTGGCTCCACCATGACGGCCTCGATCACGGCATCACCGACGAACTCATCGCCGCCGGAATCCCCAAAACCAGCATCGTCCTCGCCTTTCACCCCCCCCATATCCGCCCCCACACCGGCTACGGCATCTAAAACCCTTCAACAAAACCATCCTTCAAAAACTCAGCCAATCCCCCTAACCCCATGGACTACCAAACCCTCATCACCCTCGAATTTGACTCAATCAGAACACCTAATCATAGGAAATCCGACTGTTATCCCCCCAAAAATATGCTGCATCCTAACCCTGAACAGTGCAGCAGTTCCCCCCAGTCCGTCAGGGATTAAAATCCCCGCCTCATAGCAAAAACCCGTTAAAACGGGTTCCAGAGTGGGCTTCAGCCCACTTTCGCTATGAGCCAAG
>JAABSU010000342.1 GCA_011390265.1 Spirulina sp. | reverse complement strand
AACCATCGCCAGGTTAATCCCGCCCTGGCCACAAACCTGCTGCGGGAAATTGAAGCGGTGATTGTCGGCTGGCAACGGGAACTAAAACAAATTCTCATGCAGATCCAAAACCTCTACCTCGAAGGGCCGATGGTGGATGGTTGGCTCGAATGCCAAGACCCAGACCCCAGTAAAACTTTGCCGCCCAATGCCCGGGCCCAAATTGAAGCCAACTATGGCAACAACGTCAGCTATGAATTTCCCCGCCCCGGTTATCGCCTCTGTGGCCGCGATCGCGAGGGCCGGATCTGGTCGAAGGCCTGCCCCCCCCAACAGGTGGCCAGCGTCAGTATGGCCATCGCCCGCTATCAAAAACTCCGCCAACTGCTCAAAAAAAAGCACACCCTCGAACAACGCCTCAGCCAAATCGCTGAAACCCTCGTCTTAGTCCACAGTCGCCTCAAGGCCTAAAAGCTTAATTGCCCTCGGGAGAAAAATCCCGGCCCTCCCGTCAATCATGGTAAAAGGGGTTAACGCCCCCACTTCCCACTCCCCACTTCCTACCCCCCACCATGTCCATTGCAGCAATCATCTGCACCCACAACCGCGCCGACTACCTGGGTAAAGCCATTGATAGTCTGTTAGCGCAGGATTACCCCGACTATGAGGTGTTGGTGGTGGATAATGGCTCCAGCGATCGCACCCGCGCCGTCGTCGAGGCCCGACTCCCCCATCCCCAACTCCGCTATGTCTATGAGGGAGAGTTGGGGCTATCGGTGGCGCGTAATCGCGGCGCAAGGGAAACCAGCGGCGAAATTATCGCCTATCTCGATGATGATGCCATCGCCTCCCCCGGTTGGCTCACGGCCCTGATGGCGGGGTTTGAGGCAGATCCCCAGTTGGCGATCGCCGGTGGCAAAGTAACGCTGCTCTGGCCCGAAAATCGCACCGCTCCCCCCTGGCTGTCTGAAGGGTTAGCGGGCAATCTCGGGGCCTACGATCTCGGCCCCGAACCCTGGGACATCACCCAGCCCAACCTCACCCCCCGCGGCCTCAACTATGCCCTGCGGCGACAGTTTTGGCAGGCGATCGGCGGCTTTGATCTCAACCTTGGTCGAGTCGGGAAAAATTTGCTCTCCAACGAAGAACTGCGGATGACGGAATTGGCGTTAAAACAGAAATGGCACGTCCGCTATTTACCCGCCGCCCTTGTCGCCCACCACGTTACCCTCGAACGTTTAGAGCGACGGTGGTTTATTAAACGGGGCTGGTGGCAGGGGGTGAGCGAATCCTACCGGGAACAATTGGCAGGAACCGGCGGGATCCGGCAATTTCAACGGGGCGGCGAACGCATCATTCGGGGTCTCTATAAAGCTGCCAAGTATTATGCTGATCCAGCCTTGAGGTTTGATAATTTGGTCTATGCCTACGGCCAAATTGGCTATCTCACCACATCCCTCCGGGGCATGTTGTTTCCCCCTTCGTTTAAATCCTAATCTTCTGCCGAGCAGGCCTATGAATGCTATTCCTCCCAAAATTCCCGTTTCTGTGCTGATCCCGGCTAAAAATGAAGAGTTAAATTTGCCTGCCTGTTTAGCCAGTGTGGCGCGGGCCGATGAGGTCTTTGTGGTGGATTCCCAAAGTGGCGATCGCTCCATTGCCATTGCCGAAGCCGAGGGCGCAAACGTGGTGCAGTTTCATTTCAATGGCCGGTGGCCTAAAAAGAAAAATTGGTCGCTAGAAAACCTCTCTTTCCGTAATGATTGGGTGTTAATTGTCGATTGTGATGAACGAATTACCCCCGAACTTTGGGATGAAATTGCCCAACGGATTCAAAATCCCAACTATGCCGGCTATTATCTCAATCGGCGGGTCTACTTCCTCGGCAAATGGATTCGCCACGGCGGCAAATACCCCGATTGGAATCTGCGCCTTTTTCGCCACAAGCAGGGCCGCTACGAAAATCTCAGCACTGAAGATATCCCCAACACGGGCGATAACGAAGTCCATGAGCACGTGATTTTAGAGGGGCCGGTGGGTTATCTCAAAGAAGATATGCTTCACATTGATTTCCGCGATATTTACCACTGGTTAGCCCGCCATAATCGCTATTCCAATTGGGAAGCACGGGTTTACTA
The DNA here is from genome assembly GCA_011390265.1 of Spirulina sp. Lineage (GTDB taxonomy): Bacteria > Cyanobacteriota > Cyanobacteriia > Cyanobacteriales > Spirulinaceae > Spirulina. The sequence continues at coordinate 105 of JAABSU010000342.1, read as the reverse complement.
CAATATCCTTACCGGTCAAGGCGTAGATAATACCATTGGCGCGAATTTATTTGGGGATGCGGTTCAGCGGAAACGGTTTTTAAAAAAGATTTGGGTGCGGTTGCC
>JAABSU010000341.1 GCA_011390265.1 Spirulina sp. | reverse complement strand
GGCCACCCCCGCCTCAGGATCGAGGACATTGTAGGCAGTGCTAATTTCTTTTTTCAGATCAGAAATGAGCGGATAGGCAATATCCCCCACGCCGCCCTCCTTGCGATCGGTTTGAATCCAGGCCAGATGGGCAAACTCACTATCGACGGAAACCCCAAACAGTTCGGTGTTGAGGGCTTTAAATTCTTCAGCGCGATCGCTAAAAGCCGTGACTTCCGTGGGGCAAACAAACGTAAAATCTAGGGGATAGAAAAACAGCACCACATATTTACCGCGATAGTCCGACAACTTCACTGTTTTAAAATCTTGCTCAAAAACAGCCGTGGCGGTGAAGTCCGGGGCCGGTTGGCCAACACGCAGGCATCCTTCCATCTCTATACTCGCTCCTCTCAAAATCAGGGTTTGCCCCCAGGGTCTTGCTTTATTGAATCAAATTGCATCGGTGGTGACAACTCAGGGGCCATAGGTGCGCTGAGGGCGATCGCCTCCCCTTGAAACATCCGGACAAGATTATTCTGCCCCGAAAGAAGAAAGCAATTGTTGTTCTTTGTCAAGAGCCTTGTTGAACCCCACCACTGTCAACTATCCCATCTGCGGACAACTCTTGCACCACCGGTACAAAATTATTCAGGTGCTGAGTTCCGGGGCCTTCGGGCAAATCTATCTGGCCCAAGATACTCTAGACCCGACTCGTGCCCAATGTGCCGTTAAATATTACCTCTCCCACCACACCTATCCCCACCTGGTGAAAACCAGTCGGCGGCTGTTTCTCAATGAGGCGGAATTTCTCAAACGCCTTGGCATTCATCCCCAGATTCCCCAATTTCTCAACTGTTTTGAGGAAAATCAAGGCTTTTTTCTGGTGCAAGAATATATTGCCGGCTCTTCTTTGACCCAGGAGTTGGCCATCATCCGCCACAATGACCCCCTGGAGCGATCGGCTCAGGTGGTTTATTTCTTGTGGGATTTACTGCTGATCCTCGAATTTGTCCATCGCCATGGCATTGTCCATGGGGATTTAAAGCCCAATAACATCATGCGGCGCAACCAGGATGGCAAGTTGGTACTCCTCGATTTTGGTGCGGCGCAACTGCTGCAAACGCCATCGAGCCATCCCTCTAAATTCACGACCTTTCCCAGCTATCCCGGTGGGGTGAGTCCTTCCGGTTATGGGGCCGCTGAACAACTGCGGGGCAAGGTTTATCCCAGTAGTGACCTTTACGGCGTGGGGATGATTGCCCTTGAACTACTGACGGGGTTAGAGGTGAGTCATCTGCGCCACCACCCGAAAACCCAGAAAATTCAATGGCAACCCTGGACGGATGCCAGCCCACCGCCGCCCTATGTGGAGCCGTTGGCCAAGATCCTCACCCGTTTAGTCGAATATGACCCCCAAGACCGCTATGCCCACACCACTCAGGTTTTGAAGGATTTAGAGCCATTGCGATCGCTCGCCCATCAAACCCTTAATGAACGCTGGCAGGGTGTTTCCTTAAATGCCCTTGTGCCGTTGCCCAAAACCCCGAAACCCGCAGCCCAGTCGCAAAAAGCCCAGTTACAAAACATCGTCTCCAATCCCGATCCCCTCCCGGATCAACCCACAGCACTGGAAAAACCCAGTTTAATGGCCCACACCACCGCTGTGGTTGAGTTACCGCGTTTGACCCAAGGGTCCCCAGTTTCGACGCTGCAACTCCTGATGCGGATGGGGATCGTGATCGGTGTGCTCAATGTGTTTGCCATTGCTCTGGGTTATTATGCCCTGGTCAGTGCCACCAGTACCGACCCTGGTGAGGAGACTTGGCAGGCAGCCCAACAGGCAATGCAACGGGGGCAACTCACAGAGGCGATCGCCCTCGCCCGTTCCATTCCCCGCGATAGCGTCCGCTATGAGCAATCCCAGGTGGCAATTCAACAGTGGCAAGGGGAATGGGAGCAGGCCACCCAATTGGTGAAAGCCACAGAAACGGCCCTCGCCGCCCGCCAATGGCAAACGGTGCTGAATACAGCGGCCCAACTGCCGGACATCTACTACTGGCGGCAGAAGGTGCATCCCTTTGTCGAAGCGGCTCGGCCCCGTGCCGAAGATGAGGCGCGGCGACTGATGGCCCAGGCCTTCCGTTCCGCCCAAGAACGGGACTTTACCCGCGCCTTGGCATTCCTCTATCAAATTTCCCCCCATACCCAAGTGGGTAAACAGGTAGAGCCGAAATTGCAGGAATATCAGGAG
>JAABSU010000340.1 GCA_011390265.1 Spirulina sp. | reverse complement strand
GCGGGAGTTGTTGCAAGATTGGCTTTGTCCTCGGGCGGGGGGGGAATTACCGGAGGATTTGTTGAAGGGGGTAGCAACGCAGTTACGGGAGAAGTTTGCTTTGGCGTTGCGGGAGGTGTTGAAGGCGGATTTTGAGGCGGGGGGGAAGGCGTTTGCGGGGTTAACGTTGTCGTTGTTGGGGGAAATCCGGGGGGTTTTGGCGGAGTTGCAGCAATCCAGTCCTGAGGGTGTTTTAGCGGAGTTGGGGCAAGCTTTGGGGGATGTGGAGCAATTGCGGCGGGAGTTGGCCGGGAATGGGGAACGGTTTCGGGAGTTGGGGCGGCAGATTGATGCGGGTTTTGGGGATGTTCTCCATGAGTTGGGGGTGACTCAGGCTCAAATTGCGGTGGTGCAGCTTTGGTTACAGGATGAGTTACAGCAGGTTTATCAACGGCTGGATCAGTTACAGGACACTGCAAACGCGATTCAGCAGGATACTCGTGATCTAAAGCAGGATACTGAGGCAATTCTTAGCTTTTTGGAGTCACAACAACAGTCGAAAGTGCAGGCTGTTTCCTATTTTTTGGATACGAACCCGCCAAAAGTGACCCATTGGCAGGGGAGAGAGCAGGATTTAGCGATAGTGAATGGGTGGTTGGATGATGAGAATACGAAATTGGGGGTGATTGTGGCCATTGGGGGGATGGGAAAATCAACCCTAGCGGCGAAGGTGTTTGGGGAGCGGACGGATTTTGTTGCTAAGTTGTGGATTGATTTGGGGCAGCGTCCGAGTTATCCGATTGTGGCACGGGGGCTTCTCAAGCATTTCGGTAAGCTTTCTCCAGAGGATTTACAACAAATTGAGGAAAGCCGGTTAACGCGGGTGGTGATTAACTGTTTAGCACAACAACGGTTTTTGTTGGTGTTGGATAATTTTGAGTCGGTGATTGAGGATGAGGGATATCAGGAATTTTTGCAGCAGTGGGTGGGGGAATGTCGGCATACGGAAATCCTCGTTACAACTCAGGAAGTCCCACGTTTACAGCAGGTTAAGCCGACGGAGTTACCGTTGGGCGGACTTTCACCCCAAGAGGGACAGCAATTATTGCAAGCGTTGGATATGGGGGGAAGTGAGGCGAGTTTACAGGCGTTTGTGGCGCGGGTGCAGGGGCATCCTTTGACTTTAACTTTGGTGGCGGGTTTATTGCGTGATGAGGTGGGGAATGGGGGGACGATTGAGGATTTGGCGGGGTTAGGGTTGGCGGATCTTGGGGCATTATTGGGAAGTTTGGCGGGATATCATCGTCGGGAAACGGTGCAGTTGGTGGCGGTGTTGGATGCGAGTTTTAATCGTTTGGCGGCGGGGTTGCGGGGGGTGTTGTTGTCGTTGGTGGTGTTGCGGGGGGGGTTTGATGCGGGGGTGGCGAGTGCTGTGGTGGGGGAGGAGGTGAAGGAGAAGGTGTTGCGGGGGTTGATGCGGCGGGGGTTTTTGTTGGAGGAGCAGCGGGGATTTTTTACGTTTCAGCCGTTTATTGGGGAGTATTTGAAGTTTAAGGTGGGGGATTTAAGGGAGGCGCATTTAAGGGCAATTGAGTTTTATCAAAGTCGGTTTAAGTCCCGTGGAGAATGGGAGACAGTGGAGGATGTACGGGAATATTTGGAGGTGTTTTATCATCGCTGTGAGTTGGGGGAATATACAGCGGCATTCGATGTGATTCGGGATGAAAGTGATAGCAATAAGTGTGTGGATAGTTTTTTGGAGTTATGTTCCAGTAATCAACTTCGTCTTCAACTCTATGTTCAATTAGGACAAAAATGGTTAAATATTAAAAACAGTAATTTCTACGGCGCTTACTTAAGTTCTTTAGGAGGAATTTACGGCCGTCTTGGAGATCATCAAAAAGCTATTCAATGCCATAAAAAAACACTAATATTTTACAAGATTTATAAAGACATTGAAGGCATAGGCGGTTGTTTGTGTAATTTGGGATTATCTTATAATAGCTTAGGCGATGTTCACAGATCAATTCGTTATTTCCAAAATGCTATAAACTTGCTAAGAAAAACGAGCAATTATAAATTCCTTGGCAATACATATAATGGCTTAGGTGTTGCTTATTATAAAATTAACCAATTTAAAAAAGCAATTATTTGTTATACGGAATCCACCGAACTTTACCAAACGATAAACGAACAACGCGGAATTGTAAGTTCTCTCAATAATTTAGGTAATGTTTATGGTCAACTGACAAATTCAATGGAAGCACACAAATATTATCAAGCGGCATTAACACTTT
>JAABSU010000339.1 GCA_011390265.1 Spirulina sp. | reverse complement strand
ATGCGATGCAATATTTAACTGATGAGGTGGAAATTCGGGGGGCGATCGCCCACCTGGCCCGTTTTCCGATCCTCTGGCTCGACACCGAAACCGCCGACTACCGCAGCAAAAATCGTCGCGTCGCCCTGATCCAAGCCCAAACGGATCCGGGGGGGGAGATTGATCAGGTTTTTCTGCTCGATGTTTTAGATCAGCCAGCGCTGATTGAAACCTTTATTCAGGAGATTATCGCCAATCCCCAGATTGAAAAAGTTTTTCACAATGCCAGCTACGACCTAGGCTTTTTGGATAAAACCCGCGCCCAAAACATCACCTGCACCCTCAAAATGGCCAGGGCCATCCCGCCATCGTTGCTCCCTGTTGAAAACCACCAACTCAAAACCCTCGCCAGCCATCTCTGCAATCTTCCCCTCGATAAAACCGAGCAAGGCAGTGATTGGGGACAACGGCCCCTCACCACCACCCAGAAGGATTACGCCGCCCTTGATGTGATCGTTCTACCCCAAATTCATCAGGCCTTGTTGATCCTCCAAGCCGAAGCTGCCCAACCTGCCCGCGATCCCGCCCAAGAAGATTTAGATGCGTTGACCCTGGCCTATCGGCAAATCAGCCTCAAGTATGAAGCGGTGAAAACAGAATACGACAGCATTAAAGACCGCTTGAAAAAGGCAATGGATGCGCAACAATGCACCGATTGCAATGGGGTGCGCTGTCAGAAAACGACCCGCACCACCCGTAAAGCTTATTTTGCTGACATCTTCGCCGCCACTCAAGCCCACCAACTCACCCCCCCAACTTTACCCATCACCCTCACGCCGGAATGGCGGAAACAACTAAAACCAGTTTGGGATCTGTTGCCTATTGAAGAATCGGTTTCAGAGTCAATCTCCCTCAAAATTGCTAAGGATGAGGAGGATGTGCCTTTTTAGGCTCGCCTAAGCGCCCGGTGGGTTAGCGGTGATGAATTGGGCGATCGCCTCCAACGGCGTAATACTCTGACTCATTCCCACCCGCGCCAGATCACTATTACGGCCGGTTTCGCCCCTTAAATACTGATTGGCAAAATCCACATAGGCGGTATAAAGATTCGGGTTATCAATGGGGGCCAATTCCTTGCTCAAGCTGTATTCCAACCGCAGCACCCGCTTGGCATTCTGATCACATTCCGCCCGAATAATCTGCCAACAGATCGCCGCCGTCACATCATTGGGAGCCGGAATAAACAGATCCCCCAACCGCGTCGCCCATTGCAACGATCCCCAACCCTTCACATCCTCATAGGAATAGGGTTCCGTCGGCCGTCCCGTGCCGATGGATAAAACCGCCACATCTCGCAAATTTAAGGGCGTATCCGTCGGTTTTTCGTAGGGCATCAGCATTGCATGGGCAATACCCAACATGGCGGGATTATTCACCGCCACGCCGCCATCAATAAACGGCAACTTTTTGCCCACTTCCGGCTGACCCCCGTAGGAGTGTTCTGGAACCGTGAGTTTAAAGGGGGGGAAGAAGGTGGGGGCAGAGGAGGAGCAGGCGCAGAATTGCCACACCGGCAGACTGTCGTACCATTGGGGCCAACCGTGGCCATCGTTGTTGCTGCAAAACCAACGGGTACGGCGCACGGAAACATCATAGGCAGGAATCACCAGCACCGGCTTATGCAACGCACTGATGGGGGTATCTCCTAGGACTGTGGATAGTACTGTGGCGAGGCCGTCCTCTTGGGATAGGGGCCATTCGGGGTAATGGGGATAGAGGGCAATGGGGGTAACGGCGCGGGTGATGTTCGTCACCCGACGGAGCCGCCGAATGTAGTTGGGGAAAATGCGCCGGCCATAATTTTCATAAAGGCCGAGTAATTCCTGGGCGGTTTTGCCGACGGCAATGCCTGCGGCGAGGATGGAGCCGGTGGATGTGCCGGTTACGAGGTCGAAATAATCATGGAGGGTGCATTTGTACTTTTTATCGAGTTCGGCTTCGATCGCCATCAGCAACCGTGCCGACATCACGCCACGAAAACCACCCCCATCCAGGGCCAAAATGCGATAGGTCATAAATATTTCTCAGTTTCTCAAGCATGGGTTGATCGCTAGCCTAGCCTAGGAAAAAGCGATCGCCCCGTTTTGTAAAGTCTCGTTAAACCGGCAAACCATTGCCCCCGGCCGCGATCGCCCCTTAGGATAAGAATCTACCCTTGCGTTCTGCCCCCATGGCCCTCACCCTCTACAACACCCAAACCCGCACCGAAGAACCCTTTCAACCCCTCGAACCGGGGAAGGTGAAATTCTATTGC
>JAABSU010000338.1 GCA_011390265.1 Spirulina sp. | reverse complement strand
TGACTTGGGAGGATTACGCATAACAGCGGGGCTAGTAATTTTGGCAACATCAGTATAGCCAAGGGTTTTAGATGTGTGAGTAAATGTCGCGAATGTTTACACTTGTTCACATGCAAAACCTTTCCGCCCGTGATGGGGGGATGGCCGTTTTAATCGAAGCTGCGGGGGGACGGAGAGGGGGGGATTCGAACCCCCGAAGAACTTGCATCCTTAACGGTTTTCGAGACCGTCGCATTCAACCACTCTGCCACCTCTCCAAGGGGCGTGATTTCCAAGGGGTCATTGTAGCGTATTTTGGGGCACTGAGTCGGGAGCGAATTCGTCGGAGCCTGCCTGAATCCCCTAAACTAGGAGGGTAGATAGAAATTAGCTCAGGGTGTTTATGTGCCTTGTCTTGTCTAGATTTTCATCTCCTTAGAGTATTTTTTCATGGCTGCTGACCTTACCCCCACCTGCGGTTTTGCCGATATTTTGGCTCAGTCTTCAGTGGCGATCGCCATTTTGGATCACAACCTCCACTATCTTTGGATGAGCCAACGTTGGCGACAGGATTATCGTCTGCCGGGGGAATTGGGCCAAGCCTATGATGCGGCGGATCTCACCCTCCCGGCATCTTGGCCCCAAGCCCTTGCCACGATCCTGGGGGGGCAACGCCCAGCAGAGCAGCGGGATGATGGCCCAAGCACCGATCGCCTCACCTTCCCCAATGGTGAAACGGTGTGGATTGAGTGGCAGGCTCAACCCTGGTTGCAACCCGATGGGGCGGTGGGGGGGATTATCCTCCACAGTAAAATCATCCCAGAACCCCAAGATCACGGCGTAGCCTGGGAAGAAATTGTCAACCTCTCCCCCAACTTGATCTGTTTAGCCAATACCGCAGGCTATTTTGCCCACGTTAACCCCGCTTGGGAGCAACTCTTGGGTTGGAGTCGCGCTGAACTACAGGCCATACCGTTTTTGGAATTTGTCCACCCCGATGATGTGGAGCGGACGATCGAGATTGGGCAAACCCTCAACCAAGGGGAAACCTGTATTTCTTTTGAAAATCGCTACCGCTGTAAGGATGGCTCCTATGTGTGGTTGGCCTGGACAGCGGCGATGATGAAATCCCAGGGCTATATCTACGCCTTGGCGCGGGATATTGGCGATCGCAAACGCACCGAAGCCGCCCGCCAGCGCATGGCCTCGGCCCTGCGCCGCAGTGAGCAACGGTATCAAGTCCTAGCTGACACCGCCCCCGTGGGGATTTTCCACAGCAACCTAGAGCGGCAATGTATCTACGCCAATCAACAACTGTGCAGTTTAATGGGGTTGAGCCTCACCGCCATTGCCGGTGAAGATTGGATGGCTTCGATTCACCCCCAAGATCGCGATCGCGTCGAAGCACAATGGCAGCGGGCCCAAGCTGAAGGGCAATGTTTCCAATCGGAATATCGCTTTTTACGGCCCGATGGCTCCGTGCGTTGGGTCTATACCCAAGTGCAAAATGTCCTCGATCTAGCCACCAACGAAACCGGCGGCTATGTAGGCACTTGCACCGACCTCACCCAACGCAAACAGGCCGAAGCCGCCCTCCAAGACAGCGAAGCCACGAACCAGGCGATCCTCACCGCCATCCCCGATCTGATGTTTCGCCTCGATGGCCAGGGGCGCTATCTCGGCCACATCAGCACCAATGAATTTCAAGACCTGATGCCCGGTGATTTTGATCCCATCGGGCAAGATATTCGCAACTGGATGCCGCCTGAGGTGGCCCATCGTCACTATCACTACGGCCAGCGGGCACTGCAAACGGGGGAGATGCAGGTTTATGAGCAGGAAGTGCATTTTGGGGATCATACCCAGTATGAAGAGGTGCGGGTGGTTCCCAGCAGTCTCGATGAATTGCTGTATATTGTCCGGGATATTAGCGATCGCAAGCGCATCGAAGCCTCATTACTGGACTTTGCCAATCGTCTCCAAGCCCAAGTGGAGCGGGAGCAGTTCCTCAACCGTCTCTCCGTGGAAATCCGTAGTTCCCTAGAGCAATCCCCCGCAATCTTGATCAACCGCGCCCTTGATGCGATCCGGGATCTGTTCCAAATTGACCGCACCCATTTCGCTTGGTACATGACCGATGTGGCGGAACCCTATTGGGATGTGTTTGCCGAATCCACCGCGCCAGGGTTGCCAGATTTTCGAGGCCATTATCCCGCCGCCCAAGTCGGGCCGATGGCGGAAATTTTATTGCGGCTGGAGGTGATCTCTATTGATGATGCCAGCAAAATTACAGATCAGATCTACCGCGAATTTATCCAAAGTCTGA
>JAABSU010000035.1 GCA_011390265.1 Spirulina sp. | reverse complement strand
AAAGCATTCTGTTTAAGACCCTTTTATAAAGGCAGAAAAATGACCTTAATTGGAGCAATAAGTATCGAAGGAGTTGTAGCTACAAAAGCAATTCAAGGCTCCATGAAAGGTAAGGATTTTAAAGAGTTTATTGAACATGACCTGGTTCCAAAACTGAATCCAGGGGATGTAGTGATGATGGATAACCTTAATATCCATAAAATGGAGGGAGTCGAAGAACTGATCAATGCTACGGGAGCAAGAGTAGAATATTTACCACCCTATTCACCAGACTTCAATCCTATTGAGATGTTGTGGTCAACGGTTAAGTCACTGGTCAGAATGTTCCCAACACGAGCGATGGAGGCGCTAGAACAGTTAATTAAACTTGCTCTGATGTTGATTGGAACAAATACGTTTAAGAACTGGTTTGCTAAATGCTGCTACTGTACTAGCTAAATACTGAACAAGCTGTATCGCCTGACGCTTTCTGGCAAAGGAGCAAGGTGATCAGGGCTGAATACACGCTCCTGAGATACTGCCGACTCCCATAGGGCATCGAGGGAAAGCTGTTTATTGGTCATCGCTCTAATCCATTGCGCTTTTCTACAATTACTTATAGCGGGTAATTGGGCTGGCTCTTTTATATAGACTGATGACAGAAGCTAGGGCGATTAAGCCAGGAGCCGCCAGCCAGAGCCAGAAACCTAACAAGAACTGGTTTAGGGCAAATTCAGCAACACCCCCACTATCCGCAGGCAAATTAAACCAAAAGGCTGAAAATGTTCCGCCAAAGCCAATCAGAATGGCGGCTATTCCAGCTATAATTGAACGTCTATAACGCTGCATCATAAAAGTGGTGCAACAAGCCCAGTAGATAGGGTTAGCCAACCAACCAATTGCGGGGATTTGCAAAAAAAATAGTCCAATAATGCCAAAGAAAGTGAGTTCAATCCCCTTCATAGCATAAACATCATTAGGGTCAGAGGGCATCATCCCAACAGGGTTTATCGGGACTACATTAAATAAAAGGCAAGGTATTGCCAGTCCTATGCCGTAGAGGAAAAGCGATAATCCTAGTGCTGAAATTCTATATTTCATCAGCCATATTCCTAGCTGTATCAATGTGTCGGATTTGTTGAGTTAACTATAGCAATCCAAAATAACTCGTGAAACTCCCCTCTCCCACTGTTTGGGAGAGGGGTTAGGGCTTACTCTAAAATTGATTTAGGATCGCTATATCGGTTAAGGCGATTTATCCAGCACTATTGGCCGTCATCTGACTGACAATTTTTTGCACAATTTGTACCCCTGTGATCGCCTGCCAGCCAAATAGCCCCAGCACGACCAGGTTCAACGAAACGTGAACGCTGCGAACCCAATTGTACTTTTGCATAAAGGGAACCAGCGCCGCAGAGGTAGAAACTAACCCAACTATCGCTAAACCGGCAAACAGGTGAGGGCCAATGACGATTTTGCCGCTGTTGATATAGGTCACGATGATGCCGCCGATCGCCCCCATGACGATCAGTGCCAAAAATATAGAGCCAATTTGATGATGTCGAATTGCGAATCGACCCTTAATCAGTTCTTTTTTAGGCTCACCCTCTGCCATTCTTGTCCGCCGAACCTGCACTCCCAGATATAGGGTGTAGATTGCCAGGGCCAGCAAAATCCACATGGTAACAGGATGAAAAAAGCTGAGGTAGGGTTTAAGTGCCGCTAGGCTGTCTAAATTCATGATGATGATTCCTAAAGTATTTCTATGAACTTTAAATGAGGCGAATAGTAGCCCGAGGTGGAGCGATCGCCAGATTAATCGTCAACACCCAAGTTAACATTCCGAATCGGAATGTTGACTGAATAAGGATGACCGCTTAGGCAAATCAATAACCTTGGTCTACGCTGTTACCTTAACAGCCGGTTGTTCGATATCATGTTTGAATCCTGTATTACTTGTATGAATTGTACCGAAAGTATATAAATCTTTATATTGGAAACGCCTAACTATTCAGGAGGGTATAATCGAGGAGGATCACAAAAAATACAATTGGAGATTATCTGTTATGAAATCAATAAAAATTATTCAATCGGCATTAATCAGCTTTGCGATTTGGATTTGTCTGTTAGTGAGTGTTGGACAAAACTCGGCTAGGGCCGCAACTCTCACGGAGGTGGGAGCAATACCGCAAGCAAGTCAACAAACTCTCTATGAACCCCTCGATCTGGAATCAAGCGTTGATCATTATCTCACATCAATTCCACCAGACTATTACAAAATCGATAGTATTGCAGGATTGAAAAAGCAGTTAGAAAATCCTCAAACCTTGTTAGTGGATGTGCGAGAGTTTTCTGAGTATCAGTTAGGACATATTCCTAACGCCATCAATATTCCGCTCCGAACCTTGGCGCACAATCTAGATCAGGTTCCCCCTGATCACCCAGTCGTGTTATATTGCTCCTCTGGTTATCGATCAGCAATGGGAGTGATGACCCTCCATCTGTTGGGCTATGAAAATGTCCAAAGTTTTCCACCTAGTTTTGGGGGTTGGCAAGCCGCAGGAGAGGTAATTTCCTCACGCTCAACTCACTAATCCAAAGCTCAACTGTTCAATTTACCAACTCTGATCCAAAGGCAAACCGAGTAACTTCCGAACCTTGCGCTGCGATCGCTGCCACAAACTCGGAAAATAGTCGAAATAAGTGTGATCCGTATAGTGATCCGCCCCAACATGGCGGATCATGAGATCCGGGTGGTGGAGGGGAAAATTGAGGGGAGTTGTGGCGAGTTGGTTGTAGCGGCTCAGACCATTGGTGGTGTGGGTGGCATCGTCGGTATAGCCGATGTAGCGGATGAGATTATCGCGAGGAATCGTGGCTAAACCATGGTGGACAAAATTGGCGAAAATCCATTGAAAATCCCAACAATCCAGAGTTTTGTTATAGGCATTATCAAAGGCACTCGTCCAAATTTTGACGGCGTAATCATCCCCCAAAATATCCTGCAATAACCCCTGCTCCCGCACCTTCGGCCACTGCTTTAAATCATAGTCAAAATATTGCCAAGCCCGCCGCCAACTGGCCCAACCCCAACAATGGTTATACCGGGAAAAATAATAGCTCTCCTCAGGGGTATGGCGGCCAAATTGAATATTTAGCCCCCCAATCGTCATCACCCGTTGATCATCGCGATAATAGGCCAGTAATTCCTCGCAATAGCGGAAAAAACTCGGCTCCGGTAGGCAATCATCCTCTAAAATAATCGCCTCTGGTACTGTGGAAAATACCCAATCAATTCCCGTGGCAGGCCCCCGACCACAGCCTAAATTCTCATCCCGATAACAGCGATGTACCTGACAATCCCAATCCACCGCTTCCACCACCTGACGAGCCGCCGCACAGCGATCGCCATCGGTGGGATGGCCGGGGCGGGGGCCATCGGCAATTAAAAACAAAACCGGGGGACGGGCTTGGCGAATCGCCTCAAACACCTTTTGGGTGGTTTCGGGGCGATTAAACAGAATCAGGGCGATCGGTGTTTTCAGTTGCCAGGGTTGCATCAGTTTTAGCCATCAAAAATATAGGGGAATGTTATGATTCAGGATACCCAGTTTTTAGAGAGCAGCCTTGTTTTTCGCAAAACCTTGGTTATGATGAAGAAAGCTTAACAAAAAACCAGCAAGATTAATTTTAACGTCACTCAATTGATGATGAACAAACCAGTATCTCCCTTCCCCATTTATATCCTGGGCGCGGGGCCCGCGGGCTTGGCTGCCGCCTACACCCTAGCCAAAGGAGGCCAGCCCGTCGTTGTCGTCGAGCGAGATGAGCGGGTGGGAGGATTAGCCAAAAGCATTGAATATCAAGGGTTTATCCTCGACTATGGCCCCCACCGATTTTATACCAAGCTTGCCCCTGTGCTGCGGTTGTGGGATGAGGTTTTGGGGGCGGAGCAGGTGACGGTGGATCGCCTTACCCGGATTTATTATCAACGCAAATACTTTAATTATCCCATTCAAGCGGTGGAAACGCTGAAAACTTTGGGATTGGTGGAAAGTTTCCGAATTATTTTTTCCTACTTTCAAAGTCGTTTATTTCCCAACCGTCATCCTGAGAATTTTGCGGAGTGGATGGAAACCCACTTTGGTAAACGGCTTTATGAGATTTTTTTTGAGGCCTATACGGAAAAATTGTGGGGCATTCCTTGCACAGAAATTAGTGCGGACTGGGCAGCCCAACGGATTAAGAGCCTTTCCCTGCTTAAGGCGATGAAAACGGCGCTGTTGGGTAATGATGGCAAGGTCAAGAACATGATTAATCAGTTCCAGTTTCCCCGTTTGGGATCGGGACAGTTGTATGAGCGGATTCGCGATCGCCTCGAAGCGTGGGACTGCCCGGTGCTGGTTAATACGGAGGTTGTGGGGGTGGAGCTTGAGGGCAATGAAGCGAAACAGGTGGTGTTGAAAAATCGCCTCACGGGGGAGGAGTCTGTGGTGGATTGTGGGGGCGTGATTTCCTCAATTCCCCTGACGCTCTTGCTGACAAAAATGATCAATCCTGCCCCCCCGCAGCCCGTGCAGGATCATGCCCGCTCCCTTAAGTTTCGCAATACTATCCTCGTGTATTTAATGGTGGAGGGCGATCGCCTCTTCCCTGATAATTGGCTCTATATCAATGAGCCGGGGGTGCAACTGGGGCGGGTGACGAATTTTGCCAACTGGTCGAAGGATATGCTGGCCAATGATCAGCAAACGCCGCTGTGTTGCGAGTATTGGGCGGATTTAGGCGATCGCCTCTGGGTCGCCTCAGAAGCAGAATTGATTACGATGGCAGAGCAGGATCTACGGCACATTGGTCTACTCAAACAAGAACCCATTGCCAGCGGTTTTGTGATCAAACTGCCCCGAACTTATCCAATTTATGCCGGAAATTATCAAGCCGCTTTAAGCGCCATTCAAACCTACACCCAAAAGATCGAAAATCTCCAACTGATTGGCCGCTACGGCTCCTTTAAATATAACAACCAAGACCATAGCTTACTCATGGGCATCCTCGCCGCTGAGAATGTGTTTGAGCCGGGCCGCCATGATCTTTGGGATGTGAATTCTGATCGGGAATACGTCGAAGAGGCCAAAGCCGACGCAGCCACCACCGCCGCCGATCATCACAAATCCCGCCGCCGTCAGGTCATTGAATGGGGGCAGCAGTTTAGAAAATATTTACTCACTGGGGGAGCCGCCACTGTTTTTGATGTTTTACTGTTTGCCCTCTTGATTCAGATGGGATGGTGGAATGTAGCGGCTTTAACCCTGAGTTATTTGGTGGGGATGACCGTTAACTTTACCCTCAGCCGTCAGTTTGTGTTTAAAGTGTTTTGGGACAATTGGCTGCTGCAATATGCAATTTTTTCGATTGTGGCGTTGAATGGTTTGCTGGCGAATTTGGGATTGTTAAAGTTGTTACTCAATGATCTGGCGCTGAATCCGATTTTGGGCCGGATGATCAGTGCAGCGGCGGTTTCCTTCTTGAGCTTTGCGGGTCATAAGCTCTATTCCTTTGCGATGAGATCGCCCGCGACTCCTGCCCCTGTGCGCTCCCTATTGGATTAAATGGGATTAGAGTTGCGGCGGGTGGGCCAGGGTATAAATCTGCTGCTCTTGGGCGATCGCTTCGCGCAGATAGCGAGGGGTTTGCAACATCCCCAACAGCGTGATCCCATCCATGGCCCGCAACCCGCCCCTCGTCCGTTCAGCCAAAAGCTGATCCACCGCCGCCGGATCGGGGCGACAATCCATGGGCTGATCCCCACAGAGCAAAAAACCCCAAGGTTCCCCAAATGTGGGAATGGTGGAGCAGTAGGACAGCACATGGGGGAACAGGGTTTGGAGGGTTTTGGCGAGGCGAGCATGGAGGGTGAGGGCGGCGATCGCCACCGAACCCGCCTGCACCACCAACAGCCCCCCGGGCCGTAGCAAATTTTGCAAATCCCGAAAAAATTCTTGGGTAAACAGCGCAAAGGAGGGCCCCGCCTCAATGGGATCAGATAGATCGGTAATAATCACATCCCATGCCCCTTGAGCAGCGGCAACATAATCCAAGGCATCGCCAATCACCAACTCGAGGCGCGGATCATCAAAGGCCCCACCGTGCATTTCCGGCAACCACTCCCGACAGGCCGCCACCACCTCACCGTCAATATCCACCATCACCACCCGCTCAACGCTATGCCAGCGGAGGATTTCCCGCACCGTCGCCCCCTCGCCGCCCCCTAAAACGAGAACATTTTTGGGGTTTTGATGACAAATTAAGGCCGGTTGCACTAGGGGTTCATGGTATAAGAATTCATCCCCGGTGCAGGATTGCCATTTTCCGTCCAAAACCAGTGCTTTGCCGTAGGCTCCCGTTTCCACCAGCATCATTTCCTGAAAAGCGGTGTGTCGATGTAATAAGATACGGCTAACGCCATGGTCATAAACATCCCAGGGCGTAAGATTGTCTTTAAGCCAGACATCTACCTGAACGTCGCGGTCGGCCATTGGGTCTCCATACTACTTGGCCCCATCTATGATAAGGCAAATCTGAGGTCGCCTTCCGGGAGCAAAACCGCAAGCTGTTGAGTCTGAGCCTTAATGGTCAGAGCCGATTGAGCTTGCGTCACAATAAAGAAAAAGCCTGCCTGAAATCTATGGTGAGTTCTGTTCAGTTGGATGAAATTCTTGGCGATCGCTATCGTATCATTCGCGTTTTGCGGCAAAATGCCTTTGGCTCCACCGCTCTCGTCGAAGATCTCACCCAAGATAATCAAGCCCATATTCTCCAGGAATTGAAGCTTCCCAGCCAAGATCCCCGTCTCATCGACCGGGCGCGGGAGCTACTCACGCCGGAGGTCGAGTTTTTAAAACGGCTGCACCATCCCCAGATTCCGCAATTTCACGATTTTTTTGAACTGCAACGGGAGCAGTCCCTCAGTTTTTGCGTTGTGCATACCTTTGTCGAAGGCATGACACTCCGCCAAGTTTTGGAACATCGGCAACAGGAAAACCGCCCCCTTACCGCCCTCGAAGCGATGCGCCTGCTCCAACAACTGTTGCCGGTGTTGGATTATCTCCACAACCAAGGCGTGATCCATCGCAATCTTTCCCCAGACACGATCCTGTGGCGGCGACAGGATGCTCGGTTGGTGTTGATTGAGTTTGGCGGGTTGCTTCAGGGAATGACGACCCTCTGGACAGAGCGGCAGGATGTCACGACCTTGGGGGCAGCGGCGGATCTGCCTCGGGTGGGACAGTTGGGCTATGCCCCACCGGAACAGGTACAAAAGGGAATTGTTTACACCTATACCGATCTCTATGCCTTGGGGGCAACGGTGCTGATGGCTTTGACGGGTCAAGAACCCCTTGCGCTTTTTGATGTGGAGCGCGGGCAATGGCGGTGGCAGGAGGTGGAGGTAGAGCATCCGGTGTTGCTGACCCTGCTCCAAGGCATGTTGGCGCAAAAAATCCATGACCGGCCCCACAGTGCCCAGAGCGTTTTACAAACCCTCCGCCGTGCTTTACAAGCAATGCCTGCTCCTGCGACCACGAATCCCTCTGAATTTGTCGCTCCCCCCGTGAACCCACCGCGACGGGGGCTGTGGTTGCGGAGTTTGGGGGGTTGGCTCTGGCGGGGAGGGGTGGCGATCGCCGTTGTTGCTGTCGCTGGTGTGGGGGGCTGGTTGATCGGCCAAACCTGGCTGGATTATCAGGTGAGAACGGCATCCCCCGCCGGGAGTGCGGCGGAGCCGGATTTAGACCTTTCTCCGGAGGTGGCTCCCTTGCCGACGGAATCGGCGGCCCTCAATTTTCCCCCCATCGATGATGATCAACCGGAACCTTCAGCGGATCTACCGGATGCGGAGCGCGATCGCAAGTTGGAGCTACGCCGTCAGCGGCGGGAGTTGGTCATTGATTATGATTTTTTTGAGGCTTTGGTGGACTATCGTTATGGCCAGGAAAATCCCGACCGTCAGGGGGTGCGGTTAACTCCGGAGTCGGGGGATCAACTGTGGCGCGATCGCCGCGATGTGGTGGCGCAACAGATGCTTGATCAACTGCGGGAGTTATCGGGGGAGGCTCGCCGCCGTTTGGGAGCCTATGGCCGGGATGATCGCCGTCAATGGGCACAACGGCTACAGCAACGCAATTTAACCCTTGCTCCGGTGGAGTTGCTCACCAATACAGTGTTTTCCCTCTATTTTCCCCAGGATGAGCCGGATCAAGAACCCCTAGATCAGGTGTGGAGTGCGATCGCCTTTGATCACGTCCGCGCCTTAGAAGTGGGGGAAACCCTGATCCCCCTGTCCCCGACGATTGGCACAGAGTTGCGCCATTCCGGAAGTTTAGAACCTTGGCAAGGTAAGGTGTTTACCGTGTCCCTCGAAGCGGGTCAATCTTTAACGGCCAATGGGGTGAGTGATTATCCCACCCTCGTAGGCATGTATGACCCCAGCGGGCGATCGCTCCTCGAAAACGACAATGATCGCACTTGGTCGGGTCAGGTTTCCCAAAGCGGCTACTATACAATTGCGATCGTCAGCAACGCCCCCCAAACCGTCAATTACAACCTCTACCTCACCGTTAACGATGCCCCTTAAAGGTAGCGGCTGGCGAGTTTGAGCGCGTCAGTTAGATCAAGAGAACCATCGTCATTGCTCTCTAACGAAGGCGATCGCCCAAACTCACAAAAATTAATCAATTGTTAACGCTAGCCCATCCCTGGACAAAAACTTTTAGGCTGGATGGGGGCAACCCATCGCCCCAAAACAGGGATGGAATGGAATCCTGGGGGCGATTCTCCCATGGAGAGGCTACGCCAACGCCTTCGGGTTTATGTAAGTTGTTTTAAAGAGGATTGAAGTATGTTTGAACGCATTGTGGTTCCTGATGGGCGATTGCCCCTGTTTGGCCCCTTTCCCCATGCCATCCGCGCTGGCGATCTGCTCTTTGTCACCGGGCAACTCTCCGAAGACCCCGAAACCGGCGCAATGGAACTTGGCCCCATTGAAGACCAAGTGCGGCGCGTGATGGAGAACCTTAAGCTCGTGCTGGCTGAAGCCGGAACCTCCTTTGATCGCGCCGTCATGGCCCGGGTCTTCATCACCGATCTGCGGGATTTCGAGGCCATGAATCAGGTCTATAGCTCCTATTTTGAAGCGGGAAAACTGCCCTGTCGCACCACAGTGGGAGTCGTGGGCCTCGCGGGCAAAGGCAATGTCGAGATTGATTTAATTGTGTACTGTGGGGAAATGGGAGAAGCCTAGGCTAGGCTGAGAAGGAAAGCCTAGAGGAATGTTTGATCATGGATAATTTAGAAACCCTGACCCATGAAACAGAAACCCCCGCCACTCACTACGACTTGATTGAAACAGTCATTTCCAGTTTGGAGCAAAACGACAGCGCCATGGTCAACCATGGCGACAATGGCACATTGTGGAAGTTTGACTACGGCAGTGTGGAGGTTTTTGTTCAACTCACCGGAGAAGGCGAAGAAGATTTCCTCACTGTCTGGTCGCCCGTGCTAACGCTACCGGTGCAGGATGAATTGGGGCTACTGCGTAAGCTGATGGCGATGAATTGGTCAGAAACCTTTGAAACCTGCTTTGGGATTTGCAATGAGCAGGTGGTGGTGTTGTCCCAACGCATCGTTGCCGATCTGTCTGCTGAGGAAATTTCCCGCGCCATTACCCTCGTGGCGACGATCGCCGACGACAATGACGAAGCCCTCCAGGCCACCTTTGGGGCTTAAGGGGGGGCGGCTCTTACCCCTGTGGCAAGCTCCAGGGGAGGCGCAAATGGCCCTAGATCGGGCGCTCCTGGCCGGGATGGGGCAATTCGGCCCCATCCTCCGGTTTTATACCTGGGAACCCCTGGCCCTTTCCCTGGGCTACCATCAACGCACCTATCCCGCTGCCTGGGACGCTTTAACCTATCAAGGTCAGCCGGTGGAGTTGGTGCGCCGTCCCACGGGGGGGCGGGCGGTGCTCCATCAGGGGGATCTCTGCTATAGCCTGCTCATTCCTCACCAACCTGGAACGCGGCGACAGGTTTATGAGCAGTGCTGTGGGTTTTTGCGGCTCGGTTGGCAAAGCCTAGGGGTTAACCTCACCTTTGGGGCCGGGGAACGGGGCTACATCCATCACCCCAGTTGTTTCAGCACCGCCACCGCTGCGGATTTGGTGACAGCCACGGGTTATAAATTGATTGGCAGTGCCCAACTGCACCGAGGCGGCGCGATTTTGCAACAGGGTTCCATGCGCCTTAATCCCGATCCAGCATTATTTTTTGAGGTATTTGGGGAGGCGATCGCCCCCCCCTCCCCCATGCCGACCATTCCTGAAATTATTACCGCCCTCCATCAGGCGGCCCAAACCGATTGGGGCTGTCCCTTTTTGGAACAGCCCCTCACACCCCCGGAATGGCAGGCGTTAACAAAACTAGCAACTAGGGTTTAGGGTTTGACGCTACAAACTCCGCAGCAACTCATTAACCCGTTCAACCCCCACGGTATTATTTTGCCGTTGATACAGTTGGCGAGCCATTTCTAGGGGTTCTTTAGCCTCCCGCTTACGGTTGCGGGCAATGAGGGATTCCCCTAAACCCAGAAAACCCAGAGGATTTTGGGGATCGAGTTCGGTGACAAAACGGTAGGTGGCGGTGGCTTCGAGATACCGCTGTTGGCGGAGGTTCAGTTCCGCAAAGGCCAACCGCACCTCTGGAACGCGGGGAGCCAAGTCTACAGCTCGGCGGAGAGCCGCGTGGGCATCTTCCCACCGTTGTTGATATTGGTAGATTTTGCCCAGTTGAAGGTGAACTTCGGCATTGTTGGGATCAAGGCGGTTGACGGTTTGGAGGGCTTTAATGCCTGCGTCGTAGTTGCCCATTTGTAAATAGGCGACGGCGAGGGGGAGATAGAGCTTAACCTCGTTGGGGGAATTTTGGGTGGCCTGCTCCAAAAGGCGGATCGCTTCGGCCAGTTGGTTTTGCTCAATGAGCAATGTGCCCATCATGGCGTAAATCTGGGGGCGATCGCCTGGATTATTAGCCAGGAGCCGGTTGTAGATCTCCATGGCGGCATCGTAGCGACCGAGGCGCAGTTGCACGGCGGCTAACCCCTGATGGCTGAGGGTGTCGTTGGGGTCAATGGCGATCGCCTCTTGGTAGGAGCGAGCAGCGGCGGGGTATTCGCCGGCTTTGGCTTGGCTATAGCCCAGGCCATAATAAAAGCTGGCGTTATTCCCTTCGAAGCGGATGGCATGTTGGTAGGCGGCGATCGCCTCGGCATACTTACCCTGACTGGCTTGGAGGTAGCCAATCCCAGAATAGATCCGGGCATTGTTGGCATCGAGGCGGGCGGCTTGTTCATACACCGCTACGGCGGCGGCGTAGTTGCCCGCATCGGAAAATTCTCGCCCACGACGCAATAAATCCCGCAATTCCTGAGAACTGGCGGCGGCACTTTGGGACAGGAGCAGGGGTTGGGGGATGGATGCGGCTCGGGCCGGTTGAGCGGTTGTCATCACCACCAGGGCCAACCCCAAAAGACTTATCGGTTTCAAACCAATCAGATTTAGCATAGACGAACGTTCTTTAGTGTGTGTGAGAGAGAACGTTGCAATCCTAACACTTTTATAAGAAATGTTCACAAAGTGACACTTTAGCGTCGCTTATATGCTAGATGGGGAATGGGGAACGGGGAACGGGGAACGGGGAACGGGGAACAGGTGCTTGTTGTTGCTCGTGCCATGGCTCTGCCATGGCATGAGCTTGAGGCGGCTCTGCCGCCAGAGGCTTCTAGACTGTACCCATGTCCCGGAAGAAGGCGATCGTGCTTTCTAGGGCCGCCACAAACTGATCAATCTCCGCGTGGGTATTGTAAAAATAGAGACTGGCTCGCGCACTGCCGGTGATCCCCAAGGCCCGATGGAGGGGTTGGGTGCAGTGATGACCGGAACGAATCGCCACCCCTTCATGATCTAATAAAGTTGAGAGATCGCTGGCATTTAACCCCGCCACATTAAAAGCCGCTAAAGCGGCCCGCTCCCCCTGCTCCGGTGTGGGGCCATAGATCCGCACTCCTTCAACTTGGCTCAGTTTTTTAAACAGATACGCCGTTAATTCCTGCTCATAGGCGTGGATGCGATCCATGCCGATGGCGGTGAGGTAATCGATCGCCGCACCGAGGGCGATCGCCTCCCCAATGGCCGGCGTTCCCGCTTCAAACTTATGGGGCAACTCTGCATAGGTGGAATGATCTAAAAAGACCTCATGGATCATTTCCCCACCCCCCAAAAAGGGCGGCATTGCTTCCAAAAGCTCTAACTTGCCATAGAGGAAACCGCTGCCGGTGGGGCCGCACATTTTATGGCCCGAAGCCACTAACCAATCACAATCGAGAGCCTGCACATCTAAGGGCAGATGGGGCGCACTTTGGCAGGCATCGATCAACACCTTCGCCCCAATCCCATGGGCGCGGCTAATAATTTCCGCCACGGGATTAACACAGCCAAGGGTATTGGAAACGTGAACCACTGCCACTAAACGGGTGCGATCGCTCAATAACCCCTCAAAAGCAACGAGATCAAACTCCTCCGTTGCCGTTAAAGGAACGTGCTTCAATACCGCCCCAGTTTTTTGCGCCATCATCTGCCACGGCACGAGATTGCTATGGTGCTCCATCACGGAAAGGATAATTTCATCCCCCGGCTTCAGCGTGCTCATGCCCCAGGTGTAGGCCACCAGGTTAATGGCCTCGCTGGCATTGCGGGTAAACACAATCTCATTGCGAGAAGCCGCACCAATAAACGCCGCCACCTTATCCCGTGCCCCCTCATAGGCCGTCGTTGCCCGCGCACTGAGGGCATGGGCACCGCGATGGACGTTGGCGTTATCCCGTTGGTAGTAGTGATCTAAGGCATCCATGACGGCCTGGGGCTTTTGGGAAGTGGCGGCACTGTCCAGATAGATCAGGGGGCGATCGTGAACCTGTTGGTTAAGGATCGGGAAATCTGAGCGCCGTTCAGCGGCCAGGGAAGAATGTTGCAGAAATACCATGGCGATCGCCCCTTAAACAAATAACTCTTCAGTCCGACAAGCCACACATTGGCTCAACCGTTGGCGCAGGGAGGCGAGGGGAATCCGATCCAACACCTCAGCGGCAAAGGCATCCAGGAGGAGATCCCGGGCTTGCTCCGCATTAATGCCCCGACTTTGCAGATAAAACAACTCATCGGCATCAATCTGGCTCACCGTTGCCCCGTGGGTACATTTGACGTTATCCGCCGTAATTTGTAATTGCGGTTGGGTGTTGACCCTGGCTTGGGGTGAAAGCAGGAGATTGCGATTTAACTGCGCTGCTTGGGTTTGTTGGGCCGCCTGGGGCACAAAAACTTTACCACTAAAAATTGCGTGGGCCTGGGCATCGACAATACATTTATGGAGTTGATCGGTGATGCCGTGGGGATGGTTGAGGGCAATCAGGCTATGGGTGTCGGCAATTTGGCTGTGATCCGCCAAGGTTAAGCCGTTGAGATAGGTTTCTGTATTGGGCCCCTTTTGCCAAATGTTGAGATGGTGGCGGGAGAGTTTCGCCCCAAAGTTGATGCTTTGGGTGGTGTAGTGGCTGTCGCGCTCCTGGACGACAACGGTTTTACCAATATGGAAACCACTGCCGGATTCCCGTTGGTAGCGGGTATGGTTGACCCGGGCATTGTCACGGGTAAACACCTCCACCACCGCATTATTCAAATAGGGGGGCGTGTTGGTGAAATCGGAACAGGCGGCAATGGCCACCCCATACTGTTCAATCACCGTCAGGCTCGACCCCGGATCGGCAATGATCAGCCCTCGAGGTTGAATCAGGGCGGGGTTGGGGGTGGGAACCGTCAGCCAAAGGAGATGGATGGGCATTTCCACCGTCACATTCGCTTCTGCCCAAATTACCGCCACATCGGGAAACCCGGTGCTATTCAGGGCGGTAAACACCTCGCTGGCATCGTCTTGATGGGCAATATATTTGATCGCATCGTAGTTGGCCTCTAGGGGCAAACCCATGAGATTACCCACAAAAACCCCTGGAGGAAGAGCGCTCAGATCCGAGAGTTCCGGGGCAAACACCCCATTAATAAACACCACTTGACTATGGCGGGCTTCCGGGAGCGTAAAGCTGGCGAGGGTCTCGGGATCAATGTTGACAGCGGGGGGGTTGTGAAAGGCGATCGCCTTCAACTCACTTAAATCGGTAAATTGCCATTCCTCATCGCGGCGGGTGGGCAGTTGTTGATGAGCTACTTCATAGGCCGCCTTCTGACGCAACTCCTGTAACCATCCGGAAATCTCCGATCGAACACGGATCGTCTGGGTTTGGCTTTGTCTAAGGAGGTCACTGAGATAAGCGTCAGTTTGGAGCATAGCGTTTAAAGGGTCAGCGAATATCACCATTATGCCGTGACCTCAGCCTCTAAGAACTCATAACCTTCCGCTTCGAGCTTGAGGGCCAAATCTTTACCGCCACTCATGACAATCTGCCCCCCTTGCATGACATGGACATAATCCGGCTCAATGTAGTCCAGCAGTCGTTGATAGTGGGTGATCAAAATTGTGGCATTGTCCCCATTGGCCAACTGGTTCACGCCCCCCGCGACAATTCGCAGGGCATCGATATCTAAGCCCGAATCCGTTTCGTCGAGAATGGCTACCTTCGGCTCGAGGAGGGCCATTTGTAAAATTTCATTGCGTTTTTTCTCGCCGCCAGAAAATCCCTCATTGACGCTACGGTCTAAAAACTTGGCATCCATCTGCACCACGCCCAGTTTTTCAATCACCAAATCTTCAAAATCAAAGGTATCTAACTCTTCCAAGCCCAGTGCCTTACAGCGAGAGTTATAGGCGACCCGCAGAAAATCGAGGTTACTCACCCCTGGAATTTCTAGAGGATATTGAAAGGCCAAAAAGATCCCTTTGAGAGCACGCTGATCGGGTTCGAGATCGAGAATATTCTCGCCATAGTAAAGGACTTCGCCACCGGTCACTTCATAGTCAGGGTGGCCCGCTAGTACCTTGGAGAGCGTGCTTTTACCGGAGCCATTGCGGCCCATAATGGCGTGAATTTCTCCCGCTTTGATTTCTAGGTTTACCCCTTTGAGGATGGGTGTACCGTCCACGTTGGCGGTGAGGTCTTTAACGGATAGAATAACGTCGCTGTTGGGGTTGATCATCGTGAAAAATGCTTAGAGTTTACTGGTTAAGTACATCTTTTTTGTGTTGGGGGGCGGCGGCGATCGCCGCCACTTCCGCCCGTAATTCTTCCGAAACCCCCAATTCTGCCAAGGCAGCCATGAGGTTTTCCGCCACCGCATCAAAATGCTCGCCTTTCAGTCCCCCCTGTTCCACCAGTTGTTGATGGGCTTCTCGCATATAGCGGCCGTTATAGTGAGTGGTTCCCCCAAAGGCATAGGTGAGGAAATCTTTTTGATGTTGCCGCTGTTTTGCCATATCAACATTGGCAAAAAAGTAGTTAATGCGCTCATCAGCTAAGACGCGCTCATAAAACTTGTCAACGGCAAGATCAACGGCGGCTGCACCACCGAGCTTTTCAAATAATGTGGCCATGGTTCTCTAACTCTAAAGTTGATGACATTGAACTGAATAGGATCCTAACCCTACTGTTTCAATGAAAAAATTGCAGCCAGTTTCCCCTCCAAGGAGGGGTGCCCGCAGGGCGGGGTGGGTTAACCCACCGTCCCCTCTAACTTGAGGCTGAGAAGTTTATCGGCTTCAGCGGCAAACTCCATGGGCAACTGATTAAACACATCCTTACAGAAACCGCTAATCAGCATCGAGATCGCATCTTCCGAACTGATGCCCCGCTGGGCAAAGTAGAAGAGTTGATCTTCGCCGATTTTGGAAGTGGAGGCTTCGTGCTCCACCTTGGCGGTTTGGTTATCCACTTGGATATAGGGGAAGGTGTTGGCTTGGGCGCGATCGCCAATCAGCATCGAATCACATTGGGAATAATTCCGCGCCCCCTTCGCCTTCGGCCCCATCTTCACCAAACCCCGATAACTATTCTGAGAGTTCCCGGCAGAAATCCCCTTAGAAATAATCCGGCTCCGGGTGTTGCGGCCAATATGCACCATTTTTGTGCCGGTATCCGCCTGTTGGCAATTGTTCGTCAGGGCAATGGAATAAAATTCACCCACGGAATTATCCCCCACCAGGACACAACTGGGGTATTTCCAAGTGATGGCCGAACCGGTTTCCACCTGCGTCCAGGAAATTTTCGAGTTCACCCCCTTACAGAGGCCCCGCTTCGTCACAAAGTTATAAATCCCACCTTTGCCATTTTCATCCCCGGCATACCAGTTTTGCACCGTGGAATATTTAATGTCGGCATTATCCAGGGCCACCAATTCAACAATGGCGGCATGGAGTTGATTGCTGTCGTACATGGGAGCGGTACAGCCTTCTAAATAGCTCACCGAAGCCCCTTCTTCTGCCACGATCAGCGTCCGCTCAAACTGTCCCGTATCGCCGTTATTAATCCGGAAATAGGTGGAGAGTTCCATGGGGCAGGTGACACCCTTGGGAATATAGACAAAGGAGCCATCACTAAATACAGCGGAATTGAGGGCCGCAAAATAGTTATCACCAATGGGCACAACGGTTCCCAGGTATTTTTCCACCAATTCCGGATGTTCCTGGAGAGCTTCAGAAATGGAGCAGAAAATCACCCCAGCTTCGCCCAGTTTTTCCTTAAACGTGGTGGCGATGGAAACACTATCGAAGATGGCATCAACGGCAACATTACCGAGGCGTTTTTGCTCCGACAGCGGGATTCCCAATTTTTCAAAGGTTTCCAATAGGGCTGGGTCTACTTCATCCAAGCTGGCCAGTTTTTCCCCGTCCTTCTTTTTGGGAGCGGAGTAGTAGATGATCTTTTGGTAATCAATGGGGGGATAACCAACGTGGGCCCAGTTGGGTTCGCTCATGGTCAGCCATTGCCGATAGGCCTTGAGACGAAACTCCAGCATGAATTCTGGCTCATTTTTCTTGGCGGAAATCAGCCGCACGACCTCTTCGCTGAGGCCGGGGGGTAAGGTATCGGCTTCAATATCGGTGATGAACCCATATTTGTAGGGTTGGTTGACGAGGGTTTTGACCGAAGTTGCACTCATGAAACTCAGTGTTCTCCGCAGCTAAATCGGGGTGGACAGGGGTGCTCTGGTATGGAGGGGGAAAAATTCCTTAAGGTTTGGGCTTAACCAGGCAACTGGCTCTAGGGTAAACTCATGTCCTTGTCGAAATGTTCCGTTGTGGCGATCAGGGGCTGAATCGGGGGGATGGGTATGCGATCGCGCATGGGTTACGCTGTCGCCGATCGCCCCTGGAACGGCCTTGACCTACAGTTTAAACAACAATTTGGTTGTTTTACTGATCATAGGCTACATTAACAACAGAGATGTTGTCAAAGTCCACAGGGAATTTTACACAATGGCGACGACGCAGCACGCTTCTACTAAGCAAGACATTCTGCAACATCTGCTCCGGCAGGGGCAAGCCACCGCCCAAGAACTTGCGGAATCCCTCACGATCAGCCCCCAAGCGGTGCGCCGCCACCTCAAGGATTTGGGGGATAGTGGCCTGATTGAGTACGAATCCGTCCAAACGGGGATGGGACGGCCTCAGCACCAGTATTCCTTGAGTCGGGAGGGCCGGGAGCAATTCCCCCATCGTTACGGTGAGTTTACCGTGTCGCTGATTGATACGTTGGTGGAAACCGTGGGCCGGGAACAGGTGGGGTTGGTATTGCGGAAACAGTGGGAACGCAAGGCCCTAGAATACCGCGATCGCATCGGGGTGGGCAGTTTGCGCGATCGCATTGAACGCCTGGTGCAAATGCGCCAAACCGAGGGCTACATGGCGGAACTCCACCCCCCAGAACCCCGCCGCAGTAGCGACCCTGAGCAATATATTTTTGCCGAACACAACTGTGCCATCTCTGAGGTGGCGGAGTCTTTCCCCTCGGTCTGTGGCCATGAACTGGAAATGTTCGCCGCCGTTTTGCCCGACTGCACCGTGGAGCGTACCCAGTGGCTCAACGATGGGGAGCATCGCTGTGGCTATTTAATCCGGGCCAAACTCAGTAATGAATCCGCCGCTTAAGCTCAACTAACGGGTGATCCGATTGAGGAGCAGCAGGGAGGAGACGATGCCGGCAAAATGGGCGGCGATCGTGTTTGTGTTGGCTTGGATCACCAGGAGATCAATGGAGTTGACCAATTTGGCGGGATCTTGATTGGCTACGGCTCCCGGTGGGTTGGCCAGGGACTTCGCCAAGACAATCCCGACGATCGCCTCTGCCCCAATAATCGTTAACAACATCCCCACCATATTGACAATTAACCCCAAACGGATCACCCGAATTGTGTCGGCGCGGTTGGGGCGTTGGGCGGGGCCTTGGTTACGGAGGAGGTCGGCGATCGCCATATACCGCCAGGAAAAATAAATCCCCACACTAAGGGCAATCAACCCCCCCACGGCGCAAAATACGCCAAACTCTGTACCTTGGCTATCGCCGCTCCCCGCACTAAAAAAGCTCGTACTGGAAAACAGCACCGTCACCACGGAGATCACCCCCAGCACCAACTGCACCCAGAAGCCAATCCGGCCCGCAAACTTTAAATCAGCAGAGATCTGTTGTACTTTAGAAGAAGGGGGAGCCGTCAGGCCGGGTTTATCGTTCATAGATTTGAGAAACAGCAGCAGACTTATCCCCCCCATTTTAGCGGTTGTGGGCATTGAACTTTCGCGCCGCCGCAATCCGCTTCAGACAATCGACTTAAAAACAAAAAAATCATGAGCCAAATGACTGAAAACTTTTGAAGAATCCCTGAATCTTGGCACTTGCCTTGGAAGTAAGCGTCTAGAATCCCTGTGCAATCATCAGGTTCGTTCATCGGGTTAGCTATGTCCCCATCCATATCCTTTTCCAATCACGGCTCGGCTTCATCTCTGTTTAGCCAACGCCTGAAGCAAATTAAAGAAAATCTCCGCAAGATTAGCCACAATCTCAACCTGCGGAGTCAATTGGGGCAACATCATCACCATGAACAGGAAAACTTGGTTGCAATTCAGGGGGAAATAGCGGCTCTCGTTGTCCTTTTTCCCCGCATTGAAAAACTCCTGATTCAATTAGAATCCAGTTCACTCCATCGTTTAGCGAAGTTGCTGCGGATGGGTTCTAAGCAGCAAGAATTGACGATGTTGTTTGAATATATTGAGATGGCGATCGAAGTCCTCAGTCATGAGCATCCTAGTGTTTTAGTGGCGCGAAAAATTCGTATTGATATTGAGCGCACGGTGAATTGTTATCAACATCCGATCATGGGTGTAATCATGAATCGCTTTATGGATGTTTACCGTTCGGAATCTGATCCCCTCAAGGTGGTGTGTGGATTAGCCTTTACCTCTTCGATTTCTGCTTTGCTGTTTTTTGGGGGGTTGATTGGCATTTCTCTTCAGCAGGAAAGCGGTACTGAGTTATTGGAAGTTCAGGAGCGTTTGTTTACGATTAAGGCGATTCTTGAAGAGGATGGCGTGACGATTAATGAAAATGGCGAACTGATTCCGTTAACCCCTAATGCCCTCAGTCCAAATAATGGCTCTAACTCTTTAGGGAGTGCGATCGGTCAAGCCATCACTACAGATAATCATCTGGAACTGGCGCGGGAATACCGCACGAAACGCTTGCGCCTCAATACGTTGGAAAAGTTGCGGGAACAGGAACGGCAAGATGCCTCGATTTTGTTCTTGATTGTGTTGGTGGTTTCCTCTGGCACGTTGGGGAGTGCGATTAGCATTTTGATTCGGATCAATGATTTTGAAAAGCAGGATGCGACGGATCCGATTGTGCCGATTTTTACGGGGGCGTTTAAGCCGATCATTGGTTCTTCTTTTGGGCTTTTGGTCTATGCGATGTTCAGTTCTGGGATTATTTCGGTGCAGATTGTGCCGCCAACGACGGCGCGGGGGGCGGAGTTTTTCTTTTGTTCTTTGGCGTTTGTGGTGGGGTTTAGTGAGCGGTTGGCGAAGGATGTGATTAAGCGGACTGAGGATCAGTTTTTAGGGGCGGAGCCTGCCCCGCTACCGCCGCCGATGGCTTCCCATCGTGTGACCTATGTGGAGGAGCAGATTGCGCCGCCGGAGGAGTTGCGGGATCATCCCTCGATCAATAGTCCGGATTATCCCCAGTTGCCGAAGGGGGAGGATCAGGGGTGATGGGGGTGGGGGCGAAAGATTTTTGTGCCTCCGGCAGGCTTACGCCAACGCCCCTAGGGTTTGGCAGTGCTACGGGTTTGCTCCGTTTCCCCGTGGGCTTTAAGCAGAGCCGCCAAGCGACGACGGATGAGCAAACCAGGCTTATCCGTCATCATGTGTTGCTCATATTTCGACTCCAGCGGCACATCATAATCCGTAGTTTCAAGAATCGCCTTATCTTCAAGCGTCACCTGTCGATCAAAAGCGATCGCATCCACCGCCTTAAGTTCCGCCTCCGTGTCATTGCGCAGACAAAACTGCACCATTTGCGATCGCCCATCCTCAATCGGAGTCATCGTATTGACAATCATGTGGGTTAAACCATTGGGATAATTAATCCGTAAACAACAGGTAAACGGCATAAACCAATCCATATCAAGAAGGCGCTGAGTTTGGCTCTCTGCCATGTTTAAATTCTTTTGCTGTAATTCCGGATTGACCACCCCCAACGTAGCGCGAATTTTTAACCCATAATCCGTTTCTTCCGTTTCCAAATGATCAGGAATGGGGTGTTCTTCACTGCCGAATGTGGTGGTATGGACAAAGGTAGGATGGGCTAAATCCAGTTCATTTTCCATCACCCGTAAACCCGCACAATTCCAAGGCTCATAAAACTCATGGATGAGGCGATAAGCGGGATCATCGGCTTCGGGAATGTGGGGAATCGGTTGCAGCGGCTCCCCTAAACAAACCCAGGCGTAGCCATAGCGAGCCTCACAGCGATAGCTCTGGATTTGATAGGTTTTGGGAATCAAGGCATCATCCGCCAGTTGGGGAACCTTGCGACATTGGCCGGTCTCGTCAAATTGCCAACCGTGGTAGGCGCAAGTGATACAGCCATCTTTGACCGTACCGAGGGAAAGTTGGGCCGAGCGATGACAACAACGGTCTTGGGCGGCGGCGGGCTGACCCTGGGCATCGAGCCACAGGACAATTTTTTCTTCTAGGAGCGTGAAACCGTAGGGGCGATCGCTCAACTTCGCCAAGGGAGCGATGGGATACCAAAAGTTGCGAAAAACCGGCTGTTTAGTGACGAGCATAGGGAGGAGCAGTAAGGAGTTGAGGGCATTGTAGATCAATCCCTCCGGGGGATTGTAGCGAATCCAACCGCAGATCTAAACGGTGAAAATCGCCGGCTTTCCCGTGGGCTATCTCACCTGTTCAGGTGGGCATTAATAGCGATACCAGAGTTTACGCACCAGGATCAACAGGCCCAGAAGTTGCTGAACTTGTTGGACTTGGGTTTGGAGCTTGGCATAGGCGAGGCGGGTTTGCTGCGCCCCCTGTTGCCTTTCGTGGATTACCCTTGGGGCCGTGGTGAGGATGCGGCGCATTTGCCGTTCCGTGCGGGCGAGAGTGTAGCGGGTACAGCGCAAACACCGCCGCCACTGGATAATTTTCCAGACCAGATAACAATTTAAAAGGGCGATCGCCACATTAAACCCCACAACCCAAAGCACCATAACATTTCCTCATCCTTCGCCCATGCTAACCGGCCCCGTCCCCTTTAGTCTTGGGGGGGAGGGTTTGATGGAGTTGTTCGTAAATGCTGGCCAGGAGTTTTTCAAAGGCCATGGCCCGAAATTCTTCGTTGTTCATCATTTGCATAAAGATTTTTTCGTTGCCCTCAATGCGTTCGAGAAAGAGGGATTCAAGGTGTTTGTCTAAAACGGGGGCAAAGTTGTCGCGGGTATTGACTTGGGCGGCTTGTTTGAGGTTGTCGTCGGCGATCGCCGTGGCGGTGATTTGCTCAAAAAAGAGTTGATCGGCAAGGGTGAAGTCGGTGCCAAAGCGTTCGTTAAGATTATCAATCAAGCTAGAAAGGAGGGTTTCTTGGTCAGGTTGGCGAGTGCCAACATCGGAGGGGCCGCGGAGGGGTTTGGCTTCCCCTGTGTTTAAATCAATGCTGCCCCGGCTGACTTCTTCGAGGCGATAACATTTCAATTCAATCAGGTTGCTGATATCGACAATCGTATCTTGATCGGGGCGGGGCAATTTTTTAAGGAGACAGCGGCCATAGGCGTAGAGTTTTTCGAGGTCGGAGTCTTGATAGGGGATGATTTGGGATAAAAATAGGTAGAGTTTACAAAAATTACTGAGTTGGTTTTTAAACTGGTCTTGTTCCGGTGTTTCTAGGGTTTGATATTGGGTCTGAATGACGGCATCCATTAAGGCATTGAGTTTTTTATGCTCGCCGCCCGTGAGGGAAACTTTAGGCCGAAACCAAATGGCGCACCATTCCGTCACCTGATCGCGGTCAAAGATTTGCCATTGATAGATCTCGCTTTGGAGATCGTAGAGTTTTTGGGGGTCGGTGGCGGCTTCGATGGGGGTTTCTTCGTAATAGGGTTTGAAGGCTTGATAGATCTCTTCCCGTTGATTGACAAAATCTAAAACGAAGGTATCGGCTTTGCCGGTCATGGTGCGATTGAGACGGGAAAGGGTTTGAACGGCTTGGACTCCCGCAAGGCGTTTATCGACAAACATGGTATGGAGGAGGGGTTGATCAAAGCCGGTTTGGTATTTATCGGCAACGAGTAGCACTTGATAATCATCGCTTTCAAAACGGTCGGGGATTTCACTACTTTTAATGCCGTTGTTGAGGCTAACTTCGGTAAAGGTGGTTTCGGGAATGTCTTCGAGGGTGAGGGAACCGGAAAAGGCGACGAGGGATTTAATATCGCTGTAGCCTTTGGTTTTAATGTAGTGGTCAAAGGCGAGTTTGTAGCGGACGGCGTGTTCTCTGGAGCGGGTGACGACCATGGCTTTAGCCCGGCCGCCGATTTTGTGGCGGGTGTGGGCTTGGAAGTGTTCGACGATGATTTCTACT
>JAABSU010000337.1 GCA_011390265.1 Spirulina sp. | reverse complement strand
TTCATGTGGTGGTGGCGATCGCCTCTGGCCTGAACCATTATTTTCCCGTCCGCAATGCCGATCAGGTGTTGAATGAAACCTTCCAAGATGCGGGATCAATCCCCTTCTATGCCCGCAACTTAATTGCCGCCGCCGTTGAGCAGAACCTGATCATTTCCTTCCCCATCGTGCGGCAATTTAACGGCAACCAACTGGCCAACCGGGGGGAAATTGCCGCCTTTATCTGTCAAGCCACCAGCAGCCGAGGCATCATTCCCCTCAACTACGTTGTCGGCGCGGGGGTGCAACAGCCCCCAGCATTCCAACCCTTGCCCTACGATCCCCTCTTTTAGTTGCTCCCGGGGCCAGCACCGCTGCGGGCTGTGAGTTCAATCACATTTTCCTTAATGGCAATGTCGTAGGAACCATAGACGTTTTGCCCCAAAAGTCCCACGCCATCTAAAGACAATTCATCGGCATCTTCGCTAAACGTGACGATCACATTATTGAGGGACAAATCCCCCACTTGGAGCGATGCTACTTCTGCCACGATGGTCGGTACATTGCGACCATCCGCCACTGTTGCCATGCCTCGCCCTTTAATCTCCGGCTGAATTGCCCTGGCCATACTGGGTAAGATGAAGGTGGTAGAAGCCCCAGTATCAAACATCATCGGGAAGGTTTTGCCATCAAACGTGACCTCAACAACGGGAATATTTCCCACCCGCCTCACAATGGGAATTGTGAACACTTGAGAGGTGGGAGCCGCCACCGGGGCCTCGGCCGAGGGGAGTTCACCACTGGCACAACTCCAATCGGTGATAAAAATGTTGCGATCTGCCAACACCTGAAGCCGCGCTTGGTAAGCGGTCAGTTGGACGGCTCGCTGGGGAGCTAGTCGTTTCATTTCCTGTAAAACATCCACCCCTTGCCGCCAGTTTTGTCCACAGATGGCCTGTTGCAGTCGTTGGTTGAGACCGTTGGCGGGGCTGCTGGGGGGAAAGAGGGTAGAGAGGACAGGGGTTAAAAGGGCGATCGCCAGAACCCGAATTTTCATCACTTTTTTTCGTTGCTGAAGGGGAAATCTATCTTTAATTATGAAACCCCTACAACGAATCGCAAACAAATTCCGCCTAACTCCTACGCTCCAGAGCGATTCGACTCGTCACCTGGCTCTGCCGGGTGACGGTTCCAAGGAGGCTCTGCCCCCCGATCTCAGCTTAACGACTCATCTCCAGCATCCGCTCAATGGGCCGCAAAGCCGCCTCACAGGTTGCCAAGGGCAGCGTAATTTCCGGCTGCCGATGCTTCATCGCCAAATACAGCTTCTCCAAAGTGTTCAACCGCATATGAGGGCATTCGTTGCAGGCGCAATTTTGCAACGGGGGGGCAGGAATCAGCAACTTATCCGGGCAAGTCTTTTGCATTTGGTGCAAAATTCCTGATTCCGTCGCCACGATTAAAGTTTTTGCGTCCGTGGTCTGGGCATAGTTGAGCAACGCCGTTGTGGAGCCAATATAGTCCGCATGGCGTAGCACCTGCGGCTCACATTCCGGGTGGGCAATCAGCAACGCTTCCGGATGCTCCACCTGTAACTGGACAATTTTTTTCTCCGAAAACGTCTCATGGACAATGCAACTGCCTTGCCACAGCACCATCTCCCGCCCCGTTTGCTCCATAACATAGCGGCCTAAGTTGCGATCGGGGGCAAAGATCAGCGGTTGATCCGCCGGAATTTGCTCCACAATCTTCACCGCGTTGGAACTGGTGCAGATGATATCGCTCATCGCTTTGATCGCCGCTGAACAGTTGATATAGGAAATTACCAGATGATCGGGGTATTGGGCTTTAAAAGCCGCAAACTGATCGGGGGGGCAACTGTCAGCAAGGGAGCAACCGGCATCGAGATCCGGCAACAGGACTTGTTTATCGGGGTTGAGGATTTTTGCCGTTTCTGCCATGAAGTGAACCCCGGCAAAGACGATCACCTCTGCTTCTGTCTCCGCCGCCTGTCGCGCCAACCCCAGGGAATCGCCAATATAGTCGGCACAATCTTGGATGTCCCCCTCTTGGTAGTAGTGGGCGAGGATGATCGCGTTCAGGTCTTCCTTGAGGGTGGCGATCGCCCCAAACAGATCCTCAGGGATCACCGGGGTTGCGGGTCGAGAAACGGTTGTAAACACAGTGGGTATCGGGGGGTAACGTGGACGTTGATTTAATTATAGTGAAAGTTACCAAAATT
Source organism: Spirulina sp. (assembly GCA_011390265.1). GTDB lineage: Bacteria > Cyanobacteriota > Cyanobacteriia > Cyanobacteriales > Spirulinaceae > Spirulina. The sequence goes on along the minus strand of JAABSU010000337.1, from coordinate 87 downwards.
ACCAAGGGGCGATCGCTGTTCGGAAATCTCCCCTGGCAGATAATCAAACCTGAACTCACTAATCAGCAAAACTGATCAGAAAATGAG
>JAABSU010000336.1 GCA_011390265.1 Spirulina sp. | reverse complement strand
GCCGACCCCCTTAAAAAGGGGGTTAATCTAGAACCCCCCCTTTTTAAGGGGGGGCAGGGGGGGATCCTACTAGGCTTAGGAGGGATCTGCTCTAACGCTGAATCTCCGCAAAAATCGCCGCCAAAATATCCCCGGCCCCCTTCTCCTTCAGCGTTGCCGCTAGGGTCTGGCCAATCGCTTCCGCTTGATCTGCTGGGCCGCTGAGACTGTCCTTAATCAACTGCTGACCATCCAAACTCGCCACCATCCCCACCAGGGTTAAAGTTTCGCCTTCAACACGACTGTTCACGCCGATGGGCACTTGACAACCCCCTTCGAGCGATCGCAACAGCGCCCGTTCTGCAAAAGTGCATTGTTTCGTCGTCGTATGCTCCAAGACTTTGAGCAGATCGAGAATGTCCTGATCGCCTTCCCGGCATTCAATCCCCAACGCCCCCTGACCCACAGCATGGAGGGAAATATCAGCGGGGATAATTTGGTGGATGCGATCGCTCATTTCCAACCGCTCCAACCCTGCCACAGCAAGGATAATCGCGTCATATTCCCCAGCATCGAGTTTGGCGAGGCGCGTGTTGAGGTTGCCGCGAATGTCTTTAAATTCCAAATGGGGATAGTGGTAGCGCAGTTGAGCCAAGCGACGCAGGGAGGAGGTGCCCACCACCGTACCGGCGGGGAGGGTATCCAGTTGATACTCCCGATGTTTGGCATGAACCACGAGGGCATCGGCGGGATCGACTCGTTGGGTAACACAGCCCAGCATCAGCCCTTCTGGTAAGTTGGTGGGCAAATCTTTGAGGGAGTGAACCGCAAAATCTGCCGTTTCATTGATCAGACCCACCTCTAACTCCTTCGTAAACAGCCCTTTATCGCCAATTTTCGACAGGGCCACATCGAGAATTTTGTCCCCTTGGGTGCTCATCGTCTCGACTTCAAACGTGATGTCGGGGAAATGGCTTTCCAGTTGGGCCTTGACCCAGTAGGTTTGCACGAGGGCCAATTGACTTTTCCGGGAGGCGAGGCGCACGGTACGGGGAGGAGTCGCAACAGTCATAGGAGGTTAATTTAGGGCCGTGAATAGCGTTATTTAATCTAGAGTATCGCAGGGATGTCCCCCCTTGGCATAGATTTTGAGCAAAAAAGGCGATCCCCCTCCATCCTCTATGCTATAATCACAAATGCGATATCGGCGGCATAGCCAAGTGGTAAGGCAGAGGTCTGCAAAATCTTTACCCCCGGTTCGAATCCGGGTGCCGCCTCTTTTTCCCCTGCAATGAAAACCCCCAAAACTAGCGCATTGTCTAGCTTTGGGGGTTTGTTGCGTTTTGTGACTAGGAATAAAGGGGAATAACTAGGAATGGTTGACGCAAAAATTTAGATCAATTTTAGATCCGCCATTTTGGCCGGTGGGGATTGGCGATCAATGCGGCATAGGCCCGCTCATGAACATCAGCGGTGATCCAGTGGTGATAGGTTTCGCTGTGAACCCTGACGCTGTGGCCCATCTGTTGGGCCGCTAGGGATATATCTAAACCAAACTCTAACGACCTGACCGCCCAACAGTGGCGAAGGTTATAGGGTTCAAAGGGGATCTTTAAATTTTTACTGACGGCATTGCCCAAGCTGGCATGGGAGCGGGTGCGGGAAATGCCCTGAGGCAACCGGGGCGATCGCAAATCAAACAGTTCCACCCATTCGGGATAGAAGGGATAAACCAGCCGGCGGCCGGTTTTGCCGGAGAGAACGACGGCTAGGCCGCTGTGGATCATCGTCTCCAGGTCAAGCAGGAAGGTTTCATGGTTACGCAATCCATAGGTGGCCATGAGGGCGTAAACATAGGCCCAATCCTGTTGCTCCATGCCGTGCCACACCTCAACGATCGCCCCATCGGTTGGCAGGGTGCGCGGGTCTACCGCCCTGGATGAATATCGCCCCTTGATATGGCTAAAATCCACCTCTAACCCGGCAAAGGTGGCCAGGCGGGTGAAGGCTTGGCAAAGGCGTTTCCTTGGGCTGCTGTTGGGTTTGGAGTTGGCCAATATCCAATCCTCTAAATATTCCGCCGTTAGGGGTGCTTCCCCCGGCAATCGGTTAAGGGGCCGTTTGTAATCGGTATCCCATGAGATTTGGGAGAGTTGCCGCTGTTTGGGGAATTCCTCAAAGAATCGCGATCGCCATTGCCCGATTGTTTCTGGGGGGCGATCGACGGCGATCCATTCTTCCCAGTGGAAAATCCCCCCGGCCAATTGTCCCCCCAGGAGTCGGGCCTGTTTTTCGGCCCAGGCGATGCCGGGGGGGTTGGCATAAATGCCCAGGGTGATGATTT
>JAABSU010000335.1 GCA_011390265.1 Spirulina sp. | reverse complement strand
GATCAAAAAAGCCCAGCGGCAACTCTCCCAACAACTGGGGCGGGCCGCCACCATGGCCGAGTTGGGCAAAGAACTGGATCTCACCCCTAAACAAGTCCGGGATTACCTGGAAAAATCCCGTCACCCCCTATCCTTAGATCTGCGGGTGGGGGATAACCAGGATACCGAACTGGGGGAACTCCTCGAAGATGACGGCCTCTCGCCGGAGGACTTCGCCACCCAAGCTTCCCTCCAAGGGGATTTGGCTAAGTTAATGGCAGACTTGACCCCCCAACAGCGAGAAGTGCTCACCCTCCGCTATGGCCTGACCGATGGCCAACCCCTAACCCTGGCTAAAATCGGCACCCGTCTGGGGATCAGCCGGGAGCGGGTGCGGCAACTGGAGCGGGAATCGTTGAAGAAGCTCCGCCAGCGTCGGGTAGCGGTACAGGAATACCTCGCCAGTTAGGCGCGATCCTCCCCACAGAGGGAGGATTTTTCCTGATCAGCAATCCCGTTGTTCCATAGATGGGTGTAGGGGCGTTGGCGTAAGCCTGCCGGAGGCACAAAAATTTTTCGCCCCCGCCCTAGGATTGCCGTTGAACCAGCACCACCGCAAACCAACTTTGGGGATCTGTCCAAACTTGGCGGGTCGTGAGGTGGTGGCCTTGCAGTTCTGCCTGCAATGTGGGCAGGTGGAACTTGCGGGAGATTTCCGTGTGGAGGCTTTCTCCGGCCGCGAATTCGACGGTGAGATCCAGCAAAGGCAGGTGGACGGTTTGCGATCGCCCGCTATCTAAATAAGCCTCAATCTGCCCCGCATCCTCGTTATAAACCGCCCGATGCTCGAACTGCTCCAGGTCAAAATTCCCCCCAAACCGCCAATTGAGATGAGCGAGGATATTGCGGTTAAAGGCGGCGGTCACGCCTTGGGCATCGTTATAGGCCGCCTCAATAATATCCTGGTCTTTTTGTAAATCTACCCCTAAGAGCAGGTAATCCCCTGGATTGAGGGCGGTTTCCAGTTGCGCAAAGAAGCGATCGCAGGCCTCAGGCGTTAAATTCCCCAACGTACTCCCTAAAAAAATCACCAACCGAGGCGCATCAGGGGAAACAGGCAAATGGGTCAACGCCTGTTCATAGGTTCCCACCAAACCCTGAACCTGCAAGCGCGGATAATATTCCAATAGAGCTTCGGCACTCTCGATCAGGATTTCCCGACTCACATCAATGGGCACATAATCCAGCACCCCCCCAAGGTCGTGATAGGCATCCAACAGATAGCGGGTTTTCGTCGAGCTACCGCTGCCCAATTCCACCAACTCGCATAGCCCCGTCACAGCGGCAATTTCCCCAGCAAATTCCTGTAGAATGGCCGCCTCGGTGCGGGTCAGGTAATATTCTGGCAACGTGCAAATCTGTTCAAAGAGTTGAGAGCCGATGGCATCGTAGAAATAACGGGGGGGCAGAGTTTTTTGAGGTTGAGTCAACCCGGCGATCACATCTTCCCCAGGGGGGGTAATGTGGCTCACCGCCGTGGTATCGAGATCGATAATTGTTAAAGCGGGAGGGGCAAAGGACTGTGAGGAGGCGATCATAAAAATCAGTTCGTAAAGATCAAAAAAAGCTCAGATGTATTTTAATGATGGCAATCCTAAATTTAGTGATGCAACGGCAAAGAGCACAGGCAAGGGGTCTTGCCGACAACCATCAAAGAAAATGGTAACACCCTCAAAATGCGCCTTGGTACTCTCAATCAGAATCTCCTCTCCCCCATGACCCAAACCATCACCTACAGTCCGGCCTATACCCTCGTCCCCACCTACGAATGTTTTAATCGCTGCGACTATTGCAACTTTCGCCGCGATCCCGGTACGGATCAATGGCTCGATCTGGCAACAGCAGAGCAAAAATTGGCGAAATTAAAGGGTCAAGGGGTGAGTGAAATCCTAATCCTCAGCGGTGAAGTTCATCCCGACAATCCCCGCCGGGAAGCTTGGATCGCCCGCATTGAGCAACTCTGTCAGTTGGCCCTCGATCTGGGCTTTTTCCCCCATACCAATGCGGGGATCTTGAGCTTTGCAGAAATGGCGCGGTTAAAGCAGGTGAATGTCTCCCTGGGTTTAATGTTGGAGCAGGTCACACCCCTGCCAGCCCGCCATCGCCATGCCCCCAGTAAAGACCCAGAGCGGCGCTTAGAGCAATTGGCCTGGGCGGGGGAATTAAGAATTCCTTTCACCACCGGGTTACTGTTGGGGATTGGCGAAACCGAGGCGGATTGGGAGCGAAGTTTGAAGGCGATCGCCGCCCTCCATGACCAATGGGGCCACATCCAAGAGGTCATCCTCCAACCC
>JAABSU010000334.1 GCA_011390265.1 Spirulina sp. | reverse complement strand
CGGGCCAACAAATAGGCACAGATCCCTAAATAGAACCAAGAGAGGGGAATCGTGAAGGGCACTAACCCGGCGACTTTGTATCCCAAACCACTGAGGTAGCGATAATGGCCAAAGGGAAAGCCGGTGCTGGTTCCGAGTAACTCACTGCTTAAGGAGAGAAAAATTGCTGGCAACATAAACGTTAAGGCCCGACGGCTTCCGAGCATGCGGAAGGCATAAACAGCCACAGCAGCAGTTCCCAACAGCATATAAGCTACACCGCCGCCGGCCATCGACCATTGAAAGACCGTTTGGCCAATCTTCGGGAGATTGGCAATTAATTCAGCATTCGGCACGACGATCAGTAACCCGGCCAAACCAAACGCCATTGATAAAATATGACCGACGAGCAAGGAACGCTCTACCATAGCAAGCTGTTTCATCCAATTCAAACCTCTTGAACCTTAATGTGTAGGGGGCTGGGAATAGATAACTTTCCTCCCCATTTGGGGGCCAGTAAATCCCGATGGGGGAGATCTGACTGTGTGCAAGTTAACTGATCAAGTTAACAGATTTTTAACAAATAGTTTACATCTCTACATAATTCAGTGTACCCCGTGGGGCGTAAGTTGGGCCATTTTCCCGTTAGTCTTGGTACGCCTCCATGCCCACACAGGAACAGACGAGGTTGCGATCGCCATAGGCGTTATCAATGCGCCCCACCACGGGCCAGAACTTATGGTGCTTTAACCCCGGATCAGGATAGGCCGCCAATTCCCGGCTATAGGGATGGCTCCAATCGCCACAGATCAGGGATTGGGCGGTGTGGGGGGCATTTTTCAGGGGGTTATCTTCGGGATCGGCGGCTCCGGTGATCACCGCTTCCGCTTCAGCCCGGATCGCCAACATCGCCCCACAGAAGCGATCCAATTCCGCTAAAGATTCGCTTTCCGTCGGCTCAATCATCATCGTGCCAATCACCGGCCAAGACATCGTAGGGGCATGGAAACCATAGTCCATCAGCCGTTTCGCCACATCATCCACCTCAATGCCGTGTTTTTTCAAGGGCCGCAGATCAATGATGCATTCATGGGCCACCAACCCCTTCGCCCCCTTAAACAGGACGGGATAGGCCGCATCTAATTGGTGGGCGATGTAGTTGGCACTGAGGATCGCCGCCTTCGTCGCCGCCGTTAACCCCCCCGCCCCCATCATCGCAATATACATCCAGGAAATCACCAAAATACTCGCACTCCCCCAGGGGGCAGCGGCGATCGCCCCGATCCCCTTTTCGCCCCCCAAACCCGTCACGCCATGGCCGGGCAAATAGGGGGCCAAGTGGGCCGCCACGCCAATGGGGCCAACCCCTGGCCCGCCGCCGCCGTGGGGAATACAAAAGGTTTTATGCAAATTCAAATGGCACACATCCGCCCCAAAATCCCCCGGCCGGCAGAGGCCCACCTGAGCATTCATATTCGCCCCATCCATATACACCTGGCCGCCATGGCGATGGATCACCTCGCAAATGTTGCGGATGCCGGTTTCAAATACGCCATGGGTGGAAGGATACGTCACCATCAAGGCGGCTAACTGGTCGCTATACTTCTCGGCCTTGGCTTCGAGATCCGCGAGGTTAATATCCCCATCCTGATCACATTTAATACTTACCACCTTCATGCCACACATCACGGCGCTGGCGGGGTTTGTGCCGTGGGCGGATTCGGGAATCAGGCAGATGGTGCGGTGGAGGTCGCCGCGATCGCGGTGGTAGGCGCGGATCACCTGCAACCCGGCATATTCCCCCTGGGAACCGGCATTGGGTTGGAGGGAAATGGCGGCAAAGCCGGTGATTTCTGCGAGCCAGGTTTCCAACTGGTTAAACAGAATTTGATAGCCTTGGGTTTGCGATCGCGGCGCGAAGGGGTGAATTTGACCAAATTCCGGCCAGGTGACGGGGAACATTTCCGCCGCTGCATTGAGTTTCATCGTGCAGGAACCGAGGGGGATCATTGCCGTATTGAGGGCGAGATCCTTGCTTTCCAACTGATGGAGGTAGCGCAAGAGTTCCGTTTCGGAATGGTAGCGGTTGAAAACGGGGTCTTGGAGGAAGGGGGTGGTACGGGTTAAGGCTTCGGGGTAGGTGGTGTTGGGGGTTAAATCTTTGAGGGTGAAGGGGAGCGTTTCCCGATGGGCGAAAATTTGCAACAGTTCGGTAATTTCCTCAGAGGTGGTGAGTTCATCGCAGGCGATCGCCAAATGCCCCGGCTCCATCAACCGTAAATTAAACCCCCGTTCCGCCGCCGCTGCTAACAAAGCGGGCGCACTAGCTTCCCCCACGCCGATACAAACGGTGTCA
>JAABSU010000333.1 GCA_011390265.1 Spirulina sp. | reverse complement strand
TGTCGTAGTCTGTTGAAACGGTTTCCGGGTTGGAATTAACCATGATCGTTTCATAGCCCGCATCACTGAGGGAGAAGGCGGCATGGCAACAGCAATAATCAAACTCAATCCCTTGGCCAATGCGGTTTGGCCCCCCACCGAGAATCATCACCTTCGGTTTATCGGAGGGAGCCACCTCGCTTTCATCGGGTTCGTAGGTGGAATAGTAGTAGGGCGTGAAGGCTTCAAATTCCGCCGCGCAGGTATCCACCATTTTATAAACGGGGATAATCTCTAACCCCTTACGATGGGCGCGAACTTGATCTTCGGTGGTTTTGGTGGCGAAGGCAATTTGGCGATCGCTAAACCCTTGCTGTTTAATCCGCCGCATATCCGTGGCGGTAATTTCTGCCAGAGGGGTCTGTTTCAAGAACCGCTCTGTGACGAGCAGATCCGCGAGCTTATCCAAAAACCACATATCAATGGCCGTCAACCCGTAGATTTCCTCCACCGACATCCCCAATTTGAGGGCGTGGTAAATGCTATAGACGCGATCAGGGTTGGGCGTGCGCAGGCTGGCGGCCACTTGGGAGAGAGTGGGGAGGGCTTCATTGCGATCGCACCCAAAGCCATAACGCCCCGTTTCGAGCGATCGCAGCGCCTTTTGGAACGACTCCTGGAACGTCCGGCCAATGGCCATCGCTTCCCCGACGGATTTCATTTGTGTTGTCAGCACCGGCTCCGAACCGGGGAACTTCTCAAACGTGAACCGGGGGATTTTCGTCACCACATAATCAATGGTCGGCTCAAAGGAGGCCGGGGTCTGCTTCGTAATATCATTGGCAATCTCATTGAGGGTATAGCCAACGGCTAATTTGGCCGCAAACTTGGCGATCGGGAATCCTGTCGCCTTCGAGGCCAAGGCCGAAGAACGCGACACCCGTGGGTTCATCTCAATCACAATTAGATCGCCATTTTGGGGATTGATCGAAAACTGAATATTCGATCCCCCCGTTTCCACGCCAATTTCCCGAATAATCTTCAGGGAAGCATCCCGCAACCGTTGATATTCCTTATCCGTCAGTGTTTGGGCCGGGGCGACGGTGATTGAATCCCCCGTATGTACCCCCATCGGGTCAAAGTTCTCAATACTGCAAATGATCACGACGTTATCCGCCAGATCCCGCATCACCTCCAACTCATACTCCTTCCAACCCAGCAGCGACTGCTCCACCAAAATTTGCGACACCGGCGAAGCATCAATCCCCTCTTGGGCCATCACCTCATATTCTTCCTGGTTGTAGGCAATGCCCCCGCCCGTCCCCCCCAGGGTGAAGGCGGGGCGGATGATCAAGGGGTAGGAGCCGATTTCAATGGCGATCGCGCGGGCTTCTGTGAGGTTCTTGGCAATTCCCGAAGGACAAACCCCCACGCCAATCTTAGCCATCGCCTCCTTAAACAGTTGCCGATCTTCGGCTTTCTCAATGGCCTCTAATTTCGCGCCAATCAGTTCCACCCCGTATTTTTCCAGCACGCCATTTTTCGCCAGCGTCACCGCTACGTTGAGGGCCGTTTGCCCCCCCATCGTCGGCAAGAGGGCATCGGGGCGTTCCTGGGCAATGACCTTTTCAACAATTTCCGGTGTCACCGGCTCGATATAGGTGCGATGGGCCGTTTCCGGATCGGTCATAATCGTTGCCGGGTTGGAATTGACCAAGATCACCTCATAGCCTTCCTGGCGTAGGGCTTTACAGGCTTGGGTTCCCGAATAGTCAAATTCACAAGCCTGCCCAATCACGATGGGGCCAGCCCCCAGTAACAGAATTTTGTTGAGATCACTGCGACGCGGCATAGTTCGTAGAGCATAGTGGTTGAAATCTCAACCATTCTATAGCAACCTTTCCGGGCTGATTGTCAGATTGCGGAATCTCTTTATGATGAGTGCAGCAATTTAGCTTCGTCTTTAACTGGATTAATTGTTTTTAAGCTGGAAATTGGGTCATGGCGGCGATCGCCTCCAACGTCACCAAACCCGATTGCACCGTCAAACCGGCGATCGTAAACTTTAACCCCTTCAACTCAAAACGCCGAAGATTAAACACCGCCTCCCCCTGGGTACGGAGTAGGGCTTCTAAAGGCCGTAATGCTGGCGGAATGGCATTTTGCGCCGTGAGGATCACCCCTTGACCGGGACTGAGTATCGGTAAAAACCGCCAAGTGGTCGCCGGGAGACCTTCCCCTGTGAAAGTAATCGCTAAAGTCCCCTCAGCTTGGAGATGGGTATTAATTTTTGTGAGGGAGTAGCCGAGGGCGGAGAGGCGATCCGATATTGCACTCCCATCACCTAAATCCGAAGCGTGGAACGCCTTCTGAAAATCCCGAT
>JAABSU010000332.1 GCA_011390265.1 Spirulina sp. | reverse complement strand
GCAATGATCTGAATAACATCGGGGGGGAGGGGTTGAATCGTAGCCATTACTGGCGGGGGGTGAGGGGCCAACCGAGGCGGGTCGGTTGTTGATAAACCCGTTTTAATGTGTTGAGATCCCGTGGGGAAATGGGGGGGGGATTGCTCACTTGGGTTTCATAGAGGACATCTTCGCGGTTGGGGCTATGGCCCCAGATGCCCAGGGCATGGCCGAACTCATGGCGGGCTGTGCCGATGGTTTGCCGTTGGCCTTGGTGGGGGCTGATGTAGACGGTGAAGCGATGGGCGAGGCGGGGGGGATCGGTGGGGGTGAGATAGACCTGATAACGGGCTTGGCCATGTTGGGCGGCGGGAATGTTGAGGCGGCCAGCGGTGCGATCGATGGTGATCTGGCGGGGGGGGCGCGATCGCACCACAACAATATCGGCATTTTCCAGATCCGCCGTTTCTATGAGGGGAACATAAACCTGCCAATCCTGGAGGCCTTGGCGCACCGCCGCTAACCAAGCCTGAGCCTGAGCCGGGTTTTCCCCAACGAGATCAAAGCCAACGGTAATCGGAAAATCCGACCACACCAACGCCCCCAAGGGGGTTGATTCGAGGGCCGCAAAATAGTCCTCTTCCTCCGCTGCGGTGAAAGCCTGAAACAGGAAAGGGAGGGGATGGGGATGCAAGGGGGGTAAGTTGGCCCCGATGACGGGGCCAGGGATGAGCCAAAGGAGAAGGGCGATCGCCCCTCCCCATAACCACGCCCCCTTCATCGACCTATTCTGCCGGAGCAGATTCCGGTGTACCGGGCAAATCCGTCGGGATTGATTGCCCACCGGGAACTGTTTGCTCAATCAAAGGGGCAGAGGGAGCGGCTTCAATGTTCGGGGTTCCGAGCCAACCCGCTGCCAGGATCACACTCAAGCTCATAAAAATCACACTCAGGAGCCAAGTGATCCGGTTGAGGGTGGTTTCGGCGGTTTTCGCGCTGGTAAAGAGTTGAGCCTGGCCGCCAATGCCGCCGATGCCATCGCCTTTGGGACTATGGAGAATGACGAGAATGATCAAGAATAAAGCCGATGCTGCCCAAACGGTTTGGACAATCGATGTAACATCCATAATGAGCTTGAGTCAATAAATTTGGGATTACCGATCTTTTAGCTTAACCCAAGATGAGGGGCTAGGGAGTGGGGTTAGGCCAGGAGGGCGAGGAGGTCGCTTTCGGATTTGCGGAAGCCGGTGAGGACGGCGTTGCCGTCTTTGATGAAGATGGGCCGTTTGAGGAGCATGGCATCGGCGGCAAAGGCGGCGATCCATTGTGCATCGCTCCAATCCTGTCGTTCGGGGCCGAGGGCGCGGTAGGACTGGCCGGAGGTGTTGCGGAGGGGTTTGTTCCCCAATTGACCCACCCAAGTGGTGATTAATTCGGCGTTGGGGGGGTCGGTTTTGACGTTGATAAAGGTGTGGGGGATGTTGTGATCATTGAGCCAGGCGATCGCTTTTTTGCAAGTGCCGCAGTGGGGAATACCGTAGAGGGTGAGCATGGTTGGGGAAAATTAATCTGTGATTGTCAGAGCAACTGTTAATGATGTGCCAGCCCTTGATGGTAGAGCATTGTTGGGCATTTTGTCTCAGGGGAGCTTGAGATGGGCTGAGGGGCAGATTTCAGAAATATTACGAAGTATGTCACCACTCTTGCTAGGTAAACTCGATAAAATGCGATAATAGAAAAACTGTAACCAAATTTCATGCTTTTCTTGGTTTGAGGTAATTAGGAAACCTAATTCCACGAAATTCAAAGGCTTCCAGTGATCAGATTTTCTGCAAATTGTATCAGATTGTACGGTTTTCGTCATGAACCCAGAAAAGCAAGATTTCAAGAAGGCTCTTCTCAGTGATCCTCACTACATTCAAGCGATCAAAGCTACCAAGAAGATCGCTGAAGAAGACTACCGGATTGTCGATCAAGCATTGAAGCCTGTTGAAAGTGCGTTACAAGACTTGCAAGATGCACTCAAGCGGCGTTTAGGTCAAATTGAGGTTGCGAGTATTTCTAAACGGGTCGGAAAAACTCAGAAAGAGACCTTATTAGATCTCAAGAAAATTTATCAACGCTTGACTGATGCAAGGGCAATCGATTTAGATGAGCTTAGATCAAATCTCAAATCTAAGAAGAAATCTGTTGGTAACTTTACACTCGTCATGATGGGGCGAACCAAAGCGGGAAAAAGCACTCTTTTCGCCACCTTATTAGGCACAGGCTATGATGGCATTGGCTCAGGTCAGCAGCGCACCACTCGTAAAAATAAAAGCTACAATTTAGAGAATGGTATTCGATTGATTGATACGCCAGGTATTGCGGCGGTGGGGGGTGAAG
>JAABSU010000331.1 GCA_011390265.1 Spirulina sp. | reverse complement strand
AACTGGCCAATCCCCACCACCGATAACGGCTCGGCCCGGGCCGGGATCAAATAAAAATGGCTCGCTAACAAAGCACTGCGGGTAATCAGATTATCCCCTGGCGGGAAATCGATCAGGATCACATCATAATCCCGTAAAATCGGCTTGAGAATCATCCGCATCAGATGATTTTCGACCCGATTCCAGGTTTTTTCATAGCTTTGCTGGTTGGCGATCGCCTTACTATTGATCAACGCCGAAAGCAAATAATCATCAAATAAATCCACATCCCCGGCCAAAATATCCAAACCCTTCAGATCACAAACATTGCGATAAATTGCCTCCTGTACGGTTAGGGGATGGCCAATTTCCGCCTGAATCGTTTGATTCACCAAGGTTTTAAGCGTCCGTCGTTCCCGCTTCAACTTGGCAAAATACAAGGGCGACATCACGCTTAACGTCGCGTTCACCTGGGTATCGAGATCGACAATTAACACCCGTTTCTGATAGTCCCGCGCCAAACAAGCCGCAACATTAACCGTGACCGTGGTTTTACCCACGCCCCCTTTCATATTCACAATTGAAATAACGTATCCCATCGGCGTTTGCAAGTGGGTGGCACGAGGTCAGGGATGGCAGGCTGAAGCTCGAGACTGCAATGCCCCCTTGTACCCTGCTCATCGTAGCTTAGGTTAACCTAGATTTTGCCCGCTGGGATGATGCAAATCGGATGGGGTTGATATTTTGCCCCCCAGGGTAGAGAGCGCCCTTGAAGGGAAAGATGTGTCAAACTAACCGAAGAGACCCCTGTTTTGTTGATTGACGCTGAATTTTGACCCATGAGTGAAGCCACCCCCAGCCCGTTTCCAGTCTCACGGCGCACAGTTCTTAAAGCAGCCGGGTTCGGTGCGATCGCCGCTGGTATTGGCTATTCTCGCCTCCAGAAACCCCAACCCACCACCTATCAACCGGATACCCTCAACCTCCCCACCCACCTCACCACCCCCAAAACCGTCACGGTGATTGGGGCGGGGTTGGCGGGGTTGGCGGCGGCCTACGAACTGAGCCAGCGGGGTTTTGTGGTGACGCTGTTGGAAAAATCTCCCCATTTGGGGGGCAAAATTGCCAGTTGGGATATTGCCGTCAATGGCGAGACGTTCCGCATGGAGCATGGTTTCCATGGTTTTTTCCCCCAGTATTACAACCTCAAGGCCCTGGTGACTGAACTGGCAATTGAGGATCACTTTAAATCCCTGAAGTCCTATTCTGTGCTGTTTCGGGATGGGGGCTATGCGCCGGAGGTGTTCCGCCCCAGCCATTCGGCGTTTCCCTGGAATATTGTCGATCTGGCGATCGCCTCTCCCAATCGGTTCCGCTGGGGGATTAATCTCACCCATTGGAAGCATTTACAGGTGTTTCACGCCATTACCGGGTTTCGGATTCCCCGCACGTTTGAAAATTTTGATGCGATCGCCGTGGCGGATTGGGCCAAAACTGATTTCCCCCAAGGTCTCTATGATCTCTATTTCCTCCCCTTTGCGAAATCCAGCCTCAATGCCCCCGACCAACTCAGTACCGGGGAACTGTTGCAATTTTTCCATTTCTACTTTTTCGGCAATCCCGAAGGCCTGGCCTTTAACGGCACGGTGGATGATATGGGGACGAGTTTAGTTCAGCCCATGGTGCGGGCCATTGAGGCCCAGGGGGGGCGGGTGATTCCCGAAGCCACGGTACAGGATTGGCATTGTCAAGGGGAGCAGATCACCCAATTAACCTATCAAACCGGCAACAGTGAGCCGACGGTTCCCTTTTGGGTAGAGCGCAATCCTCGCTTGAGCGATGGGGAATTTTATGGGGCGGGCGATCGCCTCTACCTGGCCAAAACCCCCAAACGCGCCCTCTCCCTCACCTGCACCCACCAAGGTTGCACCGTCCAACCCCAAGCCGACGGCTCTTTCCTGTGCCCCTGCCATGGGGCGCGGTACGATGCCGAGGGGAAAGTGGTGCAGGGGCCAGCGGAACGGGATTTAACTCCCTTAAAGATTGAAGAACGGGAGGCAGATCGGGCCCAACTGGTGGCCATGGCTCCCACCCCCAGCCCCAGCCAAACCCTCACCACCGACTACTACATCCTCGCCACCGATGTCCCCGGCGCTCGCCATCTGTTCAACCGCATGACCGGCTCCGTTAACCCGGAACTGAGCAGCCAAATCGCCAACCTTGCCGTTGCTGACCCCTTTGCCGTTGCGCGGTTTTGGTTGGATCGGGATTTCCCTTGGGAACACAGCAACTTTGCCTCCCTCTCTGGCTATGCCCTCACCGATAGCATCACGCTCTATCACCGCATCCAAAACCAATTTATCGAATGGGCACAGCGCACCGGCAACAGCGTCG
>JAABSU010000330.1 GCA_011390265.1 Spirulina sp. | reverse complement strand
CCCTGTCCCTCTGTTTTGATTTTCTATGTCGCGATATAGTCTTGCTTTCATTGCTGCCCCCCTCCTGCTGCCGGAATCGATTCGGGTGGCTAAGTTGTACTTAGAATTTCAGGATTGGTCGGCGGTACGATCGCACGTTCACACCACGAACTTTCTCCAAGCCCGCAGAGTCAAAACCGGCCAACGCCTCTATCAGGAAATTGCTTCCCGGTTGAAAACCTGTGGTGAGGGGGAATTGGGCCTCTTGGTGACGGGAACCCCTGGGGATCAGCAGCATTTGCTGTGGGCGGCGGTTTGTCGTCGTTATGCTCTGGTGGGGGATTTTGCCCTGGAGGCGGTGGCGGAACCCTTTAGCCGGTTTAAGACGATTTTGAATCATGAAGATTTCTATGTTTTTCTCAACCACAAAACCCCCTGGCATCAGGAATTGGCGACAATTAGACCCAGTACCGAGGCCAAGGTTCGCCAAGTTTTATTTAAAATGTTGCGGGAGGCGGGCCTGCTAGGGGAAAGCGATCGCCTCCAGGCGGCGATTCTCAGCCCGGCCCTCTTGGGGGTGCTGCCCCGGGAGGATTTGCGGTTTTTCCCGTTGGTGTAGGGGGGAGGGGGAAGGGGGAAGTGGGAGCAGTTTTTGATCAGTAGGAGTGGGATTAGTTTATGGCCCGAAGTATGGCAGAGCAGCCTTTAGAGGAACGGTTTGAGCATTTGGAGACGGTGATTGCCAGCGATCGCTTCCGCCAGCGGCAAGGTCTGGGCAATGAGGTGCCGTTTTTTATCTGTCCATTTCCAGCGGGGGAGGCGATCGCCATGGCTGGCCTCCAGCACCGTCTGGAAAACAGCCTGGATCGTCAGGGGGTGCGGGTACTGAGTTTGAATCTCTACGATTTGTGTATTGAGATGCTGACGGAGCGGGAGATTTGGGATCAGGTTTTGGCCATGGAAACAGATTTGAGTAAGGCAGAATTACAGGAACTATTTCAGGGCGTGCTAGATCCAGAAGTGTATCTTGTGCCGAAAATTACCGAGTATTTAAACCGAGGTGAATATGATGTGTTATTCCTGGCCGGGGTGGGGGAAGTGTTCCCTTATATTCGTTCCCATACGGTGTTAAACAATCTCCAAAGTTATGCCAAGGAGAAGCCAACGGTGTTATTTTTTCCAGGAAAATATAACCATTCTTTAGAGCGGGGGGCATCGTTGGAGCTATTTGGGCTGTTTCAGGATGATCGCTACTACCGTGCATTCAATATTTACGATTACCAAGTCTAGGATCTAAACGCCATGCAACTCGATCAGATTTTTGCCAAACCCGCTAATCGCCCCATTGAAGGGGTGATTAAAGCCGATGATGCCGCCAGCTTACGCTTGGAATTAGAAGAATATGTGATCACCCGAGAAGTGGCAAAACGCCTTGAGGCATTTTTGATGGCCTATCGGGAGTATCGCGGGGCCAATGGTGTGTGGATTTCGGGGTTCTTTGGTTCGGGGAAATCCCATTTATTGAAAATATTGGCGGTATTATTGGAAAACCGTGAGGTGGAAGGGAAACCCGCCGTTGATTATTTTGAAGGCAAATGTGAACAAGATCTGCTCCTCGCCGCCAATCTTAAACAGGCTGTTACCCTCCATTCCCAAAGCATCCTCTTTAACATTGATCAAAAGGCGACGGTGATCAGCAAAGGGCAGGTGGATGCACTTTTGGCTGTGTTTGTTCAGGTCTTTAATGAGGTGCGGGGCTATTACGGCAAACAGGGATATATTGCCCAATTTGAGCGGGATTTAGATAATCGGGGCCAGTATGCTGCTTTTTGTGATGCCTATGAAAAAATTGCCGGTAAACCTTGGCAAAAGGGCCGGGAACAGGCGGTTTTAGAAAAGCATAATATTGACCAAACCTATGAGCAAATTACCGGCATTCCTGGCAGTGGCAAGGGAATCCTAGCACAATATAACCAGAATTATCGGGTGTCCATTGAAGACTTTGCCGATGAGGTGTGGGCCTATGTGGAGGCGCAGGGGCCGGGGTTTCGGCTTAACTTTTTTGTGGATGAGGTGGGGCAATATATTGCTGGCAATATTAAGTTAATGACGAACTTGCAAACCATTGCCGAAAGTTTGGCGACAAAATGCAAGGGCCAAGCCTGGATTTTTGTCACGGCTCAAGAAGATATGGATACGGTATTGGGGACAGAGGGCAAACAGCAGAGCAATGATTTCTCGAAGATTCAAGATCGGTTTAAGAATCGGATGAAGTTAACGAGTCAGGATGTGGCGGAGGTGATCCAGGCGCGGCTATTGAAGAAAAATCCCGCCAGTGAAGCGGCTTTAACGGACATCTATACCAAGCACCACAATAATTTTAAAACCCTCTTTGCCTTTACCGACGGCT
>JAABSU010000329.1 GCA_011390265.1 Spirulina sp. | reverse complement strand
GGATTCCCACACCACTGAGGAAGTCCTCGAACTCTTCGCGGAACTCAACACCAGCGGGATCACGATCATCATCGTCACCCACGAGGCGGATGTGGCGGCCCGTACTGAGCGGACGATCTGGATGCGGGATGGTGAGGTGGTGGAGGATGGGCCTTCAGAGGCGATCGCCGCCAAAATCGTTCATCACTACCATCCCTAACTGCGCCGCTGCTCCCCTTTAAAGCGTAAATATTCCGCCCCACAGGCCAACAGCCCCGAAGCCAAGATCAACAACACACTGAGGGCATTAATATCCGGCTTCACCCCGGTGCGGATGCGGCTGAAAATTTCCATCGGTAGCGTTGTCGCCCCGGTTCCCGCCGTAAAACTGGCAATTAAAAAATCATCCATACTCAACACAAAGGCCAACAGGCAACCGGCAATAATCGCCGGGGCCAATTCGGGTAAAAGTACTTTGATAAACGCCTGGGTGGGGGTTGCCCCCAAATCTAACGCCGCCTCTTCTAAATGGGGGTCTAAATTCGTCAGCCGCGAGGAGACGACGATCGCCACATAGGCCAGGCAAAACACGACATGGGCCGCCACAATCGTCCAGAGGCTGAGTTGAATCCCGACGACGGCGAGGAAAATGAGCGTGGAAACGGCGATCGCAATATCCGGCACAATCAAGGGTAAATAGGCCACCCCCCGATAGAGGGACTGACCGGGGAAGCGGTATTTTGCCAAACCGACAGCCATGAAGGTGCCAAGAAGGGCGGCGATCGCCACCGCCACCACCGCCACCCCCAAGCTATGCTCCAGCGCCCGCAAAATCCGCCCATCGGCCCAGAGCTTGCGATACCACCGCAGCGAAAACCCCGTCCACCCCGCACTATAGGCGGACTGATTAACGCTATACACCGCCAAAACGGCGATGGGCAGATACATATAGCCAAACATCAAGGTAGAGAATAACCCCTGCCAAGAGCCACGATGATGGGGTTGAGCATTGGCCATCCTAGTCTCCTCTAAACAACGGTTGGGAGGGGCGAAATTTTCGCCCCGACGAAATTGCCTCCAGACCTATTGCTGCCCCTTATTTTGGAAATAAGCCTCCAACACCTTCGCCACCATCGGAGCCGCCACCTTACCACCGCCGCCACCGGAATGCTCCACAAAAGCAACGACGACAATTTCCGGTTTATCCGCAGGAGCATAGGCCCCAAACCAAGCATGGGATTCTCCCGGCGGCGCTTCCGCCGTGCCACTCTTACCCGCCGCCATGGGAATGCCTGGCGTATTCACCGCCCCCCCCGTTCCCCCTGTGACCACTGCCCGCAAGCCATTGCGCAGCACCTCAACCGTGCTGGGCTTCAGGTTCATCGAAGTCCGCCATTCCTTTTGGTCTTCATCATTTTTCAACAAGTGGGGCTTCACCAAATAACCCCCATTGGCCGGAACCGCAAACATCACCGCCACCTGAAGCGGGGTCGCTTGGGTAAACCCTTGGCCAATGGACATATTCACCGTATCTCCAGCAGTCCATTCCCAATCAAACTGCTCACGTTTCCAAGCATCATCGGCAATCAGGCCATCCGCTTCAGCATTGAGTTCAATACCGGTTTTACGCCCAAAACCATAACGCCTTGCCCAATCAATTAAAACTTCACCACCCACACCCCAACCGATCTGACCATGGAACGTGTTACTACTCCAAGCCATCGCTTGCACATATCCCATCGGCCCAAACCCAGCCCGGTTCCATTCCCCGAAGGCTGTCCCCCCCACCCGGAGGTAGGCAGAGGTTTGCAAAACGGTATTCGGGGGATATTTTCCAGATTCCATCCCGGCGGTTGCTGTGACAATCTTAAACGTGGACGCAGGCGGGAAGCCTCGCAATGAACGATTCACAAAGGGATTTCCTTCCCCCTGTAATTTTGCCCATTGTTCCTCGGTGATGCGACCGGAAAAAATATTGGGGTCGAAGGTGGGGTAGCTTGCCATGGCCAGGACAGCACCATTTTCGGGGTTAATGGCAACCACTGCCCCCTTGCGTTTGCCGAGGGCTGCTTCAGCGGCTTTTTGAACAGCGAGATCCAACGTCAGAATGACATCTTTACCCGCTTTGGCCGACTTTTGCCCCAACACCCGCACCGCTTGGCCCGAGCCATCCACTTCCACCTGTTGTCCTCCCCATTCACCCCGCAGCAATTCCTCTAAGGATTCTTCAACCCCCATCTGGCCGACGATATCCCCGAGGCGATACCCCATGGGGCGGCGGGCTTCGAGTTCTTCAGCGTTGAGTTCGCCGGTATAGCCAAGAATATGGGCAGCGATACTACCGTTGGGATAGTTGCGCACATGCTCAATATCAACATCCACCCCTTGGAGTTGGGCACTGTATTCTTGAATTGCC
>JAABSU010000328.1 GCA_011390265.1 Spirulina sp. | reverse complement strand
ACCGTGGCCGTTCATTCCACCATCGACCAGCAAGCCCTCCACGTCCAACTGGCCGACGAAAGCGTCTGCATTGGCCCCTCCCCCAGCAGCAAAAGCTACCTCAATATCCCCAACATTATTTCCGCCGCCCTCACCCGCCACGCCACCGCCATCCACCCCGGCTATGGCTTTTTAGCGGAAAATGCCCGGTTTGCGGAAATTTGCGCCGATCATCAAATCGCCTTTATCGGCCCCACCCCCGCCGCAATGCTGGCCATGGGGGATAAATCCACCGCCAAACGCACCATGCAGGGGGCGAGCGTGCCGACGCTCCCCGGCAGTGAGGGGTTGCTCAGTGATGAAACGATGGCGTTGACGGTGGCGAGCAAAATTGGCTACCCCGTGATCCTCAAAGCCACGGCCGGCGGCGGCGGTCGGGGGATGCGCCTCGTCACCAACGAAGGGGATTTAATTAAACTGTTCCGAGCCGCCCAAGGGGAAGCGGAAGCCGCCTTTGGCAATGGCGGCGTGTATTTAGAAAAATTCCTTGAAGCCCCCCGCCATATTGAATTTCAAATCCTTGCCGATAGTTATGGCAATGTCGTGCATTTAGGGGAACGGGATTGCTCGATCCAACGCCGCCATCAAAAATTACTCGAAGAAGCCCCCAGCCCCGTGCTGAGTCCTGAACTGCGGGAAAAAATGGGGGGGGCAGCGGTGCGGGCCGCCCAATCGATTAACTATGTGGGGGCGGGAACGGTGGAATTCCTCCTCGATAAAAATGGCGATTTCTACTTTATGGAAATGAACACGCGGATTCAGGTGGAGCACCCCGTCACGGAAATGATTACCGGGTTGGACTTGATCACCGAGCAGATTAAAATTGCCCAGGGCGATCGCCTCACCTTCGCTCAAGAAGATGTGCAATTGCGGGGCCATGCGATCGAATGCCGGATCAACGCCGAAGATCCCGACCATGATTTCCGGCCCCATCCGGGACGGATCACCGCCTACCTTCCCCCCGGCGGCCCCGGCGTGCGCATGGATTCCCACGTTTACACCGATTACGAAATCCCCCCCTATTACGATTCGCTCATTGGCAAGTTGATCGTCTGGGGGCCTGATCGCCCCACAGCGATCAAACGGATGCGGCGGGCGCTGCGGGAATGCGCAATCACGGGGATTCCCACCACCATCGGTTTCCACGAGCGGATTTTAGAGGTTCCCGCCTTTCTCGCCGGGGAAGTGTACACCAACTTCATTACCGAGCATCTCTCCTAGGGGAGTGCATTAGGATGGAAGATGGAGATCAGGATCGATTCAGGAGGCTGTGTGAATCCGATCGCACAATGGAATTTATCGGGAATAGGTTGTGGCTTGATGATTTTGCTGGGAATTATGACATTAAGTACCCTGGGATTTGGGTGGGTCGTCAATGGTGTGGTGTTCCTGCTGATATTTTTGCTGGTGGCTCCCGTGATTGCGGTCTATGGGTTGCGCTGGTGGGTACAGCGCAATGTGGTGGAGGATCAATGCCCCATGTGTGGCCATCGGTTTGCGGGCCTGAACCCGGTGAAATTTAATTGCCCCAACTGTGGCGAGTCCCTAGAAATTCACAATGGCCACTTTGTTCGCCCCACCCCTCCCGGCACGATCGATGTGGATGCGGTGGAAGTTCAGCAGGTTGAGGATTAACGGGAGCATCCGGATCGGCCCCAAAACGTCCTGAATTCGCAATAATGGGAGTAGGGGTGCTGAAAATCCGCGAAACCAATTCTTTTGTTGCGGGATCATCATGGGTTCTTTGGGTCGTGGCATCATGGCGCGTTGTTCAGCGGAAACCGCACTGCAAGCCTTTTTTGAGCTGTCCGTTGATTTGATGGTGGTGCGCCATAGCGATGGCTATTGGTGTGACTGTAATGACATCTGGACGACGGCCTTGGGTTGGACGGTGGAGGAGTTGCGATCGCGCCCTTGGCTCGACTTCATTCACCCCGATGATCTCGAATCCACCACCCTCGCCGAGCAGCGCTGTCTCCACCCGGAACGCACAACGCCCGTCGAGTATAAATGCCGCTTCCGCCACAAAAACGGCAGCTATCGTTGGCTTTCCTGGCGAGCGATGCCCTACAAAGAGGGGAGCAGCGTCGCCATTGCCCAGGATGTGACGGAAACCCAATGGTATGGCCATGGGGCCTACCGGACGGGGGTACAGGCGGCGGTGTATTTGCGGGATCAGGCCATCTCTGCCAGTCGGGTGGGGATTGTGATTGCCGATGCCCGCTTGCCGGATATGCCGCTGATCTATGTCAATCCTGCCTTTGAACAAATGAGCGGCTACAGCGCTACCGATGTTTTAGGGTTGAACTGTCGCTTTCTCCAAGGCCCCCAATCGGATCAGGCCCCCTTAGAAGAATTGCGGCAAGCGATTCGCGAACAACGCCATTGCACCGTGA
>JAABSU010000034.1 GCA_011390265.1 Spirulina sp. | reverse complement strand
ACGCCAACCCCAGCCCCGTCCCGGCAATCCCCTGCTGCGTCACCCCTTGACCCCGCATAAACTTATCAAAAATATGCTCCTGATCCTCCGGCGAAATCCCCGGCCCATAATTGCGCACATCAATCACTAACTGCTCTTGGGCAAAGCCCATTTCAATTTCCACAATCGTATCAGCGGCGGAATATTTCCCCGCATTGGTGAGTAATTCATTAATGACCCGCTCCAAACCTTCGGGGTGGGAACAAATAATAAACGGTGTGGCAGAGTTGATCACTTTAACCGTCAGGTGTTTACTCGTCCAGCGTTGTTCAAAGGCAGTGATCAATGGTTCAATAAATTCAATCAGATCAAAATCTTGCCACGATAACAGTAAAGATTGTGATTCCGATTGTTGCAGTTTTAACAGGTTTTGAATGAGATCACATTCCCGTTGCCATTCCTGTTCGAGAAGATCTAAATATTTTTGCTTGCGTTCAGCGGGAAGCTCCGGCTGGCGGAGGATTTGAATCGCCACTTTCATACTCGTTAAAGGGGTGCGGAGTTCATGGCTGACGGAATCAAGGAATTCATCCTTGAGTTCGATTAAATGACGCAGTTGCTCCACCTGTTGGCGGGTTTTTTCAAAGAGGCGGGCTTGCACATCTAAACTACCTTTAAGTTGGGCAGTGCGTTTGTCAACTAGAATTTGCACCTGCTTGAGCGTGTTGTGGTGAATAATGGCAGTGCTGACTTGGGTACTCACCCAACGGAGGGCTTCTAGATTAATTTTTGGCCAACCTTGGGTAACATTTTGTTGTAAACCGATAAAGCCGATCACGAGTCGGATTTCTTGATGATTATAGGTGATGTTGGAACCCATCAAAGGCAGCAATAAAAGGGTGGGAAATTGCTGCCAATCAAATAGGGTCATGCTGGCAGAGGGAGCGGGATCGCTGTCGTCGTAGTGAAAGATTGAGGGTCGCGGCCCCTGATGCCAGGCTTGGAGGCAATAGGGACAATCCCGCAAATTAAAGGCTTCAATGTCAGGGATGGGGGCAATGTCGTCCCGTTGCCAGCGGCTGACGATGTTGCCTTTGGCGTGTTTGTAGGGGTGTTGGGCCAGGGGATTTTTGTATTTAAACAGCGTCACAAAACTGCGCTCCATCTGGAGAAAGGGGCTGAGTTCGGTCAGGGTGACTTGAAAGAGATCATCAATGTCGGTGGCTTGGCGCATTGCTTCCCCCAGTCGATCAAAGAGGTTGTGAACACCCTCTTGCCAATTGAGTTGGGTTTGGAGTTCGAGGTGGGAAAGGGCGATCGCCACGGTATCTAATAGGCAAGCCTGTTCCTTCCCCGTCAAGGCCGGTTGCCATTGGGGGTCACAATGGCCAAAACGCACAGTTCCCCCCGTATGGAGGGGGATCTCGCAATATCCCAAGGCTGAAGGGGTGGGGCGATCGCCCAAGCTCGCCTCTAGTCCTGCTACCCCTGAGGCTTGCCAGTAACCTTGCAAAGAACCATGGTTTTGGGGGGCAGGCAGGATTAAGCAGGCTTGGGCCTTGAGTCCTTCAGCCAGGGTTTGGGCGATCGCCCCCAACTGTACGTTCGGTTTTTCGTCGCTGTTAAGATGTCGCAGAATGCGCTGATTAATCTCATGTATGGCCGATTGGGACATTCTCCACCCCCTGTGCGGTAAAACCGTTAATCCGGAAGCTAAAAGCACCTCCTTCTCAACTATACGCCCATGGCCAAAGTAGCCCCCTCAGGGGAGCCACAATCACCCCCACTTCCCACTTCTGAATCTAATTCCCTTGACGCGCATTCGCTTCTTGCTGCGCCACTTGACTATATTCCGTATAGGTCACAGCCCGTTCCTGGGCCGTTGCATAGCGGGGATGGTTTTGGGGAACCGCCTTCATCAGGTTTGCCGCCCGTTGCCATTGTTCCGCTAAAGCTGCCCATTGGGATGCCGTTTCAGCGGTTCGGCCCGCTGTGGACATTTGTTCTGCCAAACGGACGGCATCGGCAAAGGGATCGTCAGAATTGACCAATACACCATTGGGATCAATCACTACGGTGGTGGGGGCAGGTTCAGGGGGCGCGGCCTCCGTGGCGGGGGTTGCCGTGGCGGGTATCGGTTCCGTTTGAGCTTGCCAATGGTGATAACCCCAGCCCGTCATAAAACTAACCCCACAGAGGAGGGCTAACCCGAGGGTATTGCGGAGGATGGGGGGCAGGCCGTGACGGAGAACGGGAACATTCAATCTGACAGCGGGCAGGGTTTGATCGGGGGTGAGGGCAATTTGGGCCTGTTGGAACCAACGGCGGAACCACAAAGAACGGCGCAACACCAGTTCCTCTGACCAAAGCAACTCGCTCTCCGGATTCCGGGTGACATCTTCTAACCAATGGAGTTGCTGCTCTTGGGCAATGCGGCCGTAGAGTTTGACTCGATGAATTTTGGGGGGTTCTAAGCTTTCAAGGGTGGCGCGAATCTTGGGGACAATTGTACTCGGTTCTAACTGTTCAGCGGTGTTTGCTTCACACAACAGTTGTAAGACGCGATCTGCGAGAACAGCACGGGTGCGAACTCTTTGCTCAATCAATGCCTCATTAAGAATCTGAATGATCGCCGCCATGCTGCCCTGCTGAGCTTGCCTCATCACATCATCCATGACTTGCATTAACCTCTTCTCTCCACCTCAAATCAGCAGGACTCCTAATGATCACTACAGTTTACCAAGAACTTTGCGCATTGCTCAATTTTTGATCCCCAAGCCTGGAGATCGACCGGGATAGGGGAGGGGAGGGGGAAGATTTGGATTAACCAGTTGAGAATAAATAGCAATAGTGTTATAGTGCCTCTGACAATAACTTTCAACACTTAACCCCAGGCAATGGGGTTTTCTTTCCCTTGCCTGAAGCACCATTACCCAGGATAACTATGCTCACACGACGGCTTTTTTTAGCGGGTGGAACCGCAATCACTGCCTTGGTTTTAGGGGATCTACAGCGTTCACAGCCCACGTTAGCCCAGGGGCGTTCCGTCAATCTCTACTCTTCCCGACACTACGATACTGATGAAGCCCTCTTTGAAGGATTTACTCGCAGTAGTGGGATGGGGACGAACCTGATCGAAGCCGATGCTAATGAGTTAATTGCCCGGATTAAAAGTGAGGGGCGCAACAGTCCGGCAGATCTGCTGATTACGGTGGATGCGGGGAATCTCTGGATGGCGGAGCAGGAGGATTTGCTCGTGCCAGTGGATTCTGAGATTCTCAAAAGCCGGATTCCCGAGGCGCTACGCCATCCCCAAGGTCGGTGGTTTGGTTTTTCAACGCGGGCGCGGGTGATTTTCTATAATCGCGATCGCGTCAACCCGTCTCAACTTTCCACCTATGAGGATCTCGCTAGCCCCAAATGGCGGGGTCAGATCCTGATGCGCTCTTCGAGCAATATCTACAATAAGTCCCTGGTGGCTTCGTTAATTGCGATTCATGGCATAGCCCGCACTGAAGAATGGTTGCGGGGCTTTGTGCGTAATTTTGCCCGGCCGCCGGAGGGGAATGATACCAGCCAAATTCACGATTGTGCCGCCGGCCGGGGGATGATCGCCCTGGCCAATACCTACTATTACGCTCGGTTAGCCAAGTCCAGTGATCCCGCCGATCAAGAGGTGGTGCGCAAAGTGGGTCTCTTTTTCCCCAACCAAGATAATCGCGGTACCCACGTCAATATTAGCGGCGCAGGGGTGTTGCGCCATGCCCCCAATCGAGAAGCGGCGATCGCCTTCCTCGAACACCTCACTACCCCAGAAGCCCAGGGCTATTTCTCCAGTGGCAACAATGAATATCCCGTGGTAGCGGGCGCACCCTTAGATCCCGTAGTGGCAGGGCTTGGGGAGTTTAAAGCCGATTTAGAAACCGGGGCAGTGAAGTACGGCCAAAACCAAGCGGACGCAGTGCGCTTGATGGATCGGGCCGGTTGGCGTTAATTTTTACCTTTGCGGTGGGGGCGAAAGTTTTTCGCCCCGACGTTGTTGCTTAATCACTAATCCCCTGATGCCCGTGTCTGCTGATTTGCGTTCTTCTCCCGATGCTTTAGATTCTCAAACAGAGCAGGGGCGATCGCCCGCTCTGTTTGGGGCAATGGTGGTGGTGGCAAGTTTAATTCACGGGGGTGTTTTGCTGATTCCTCTTCCCCCCAGTCCCCCGCCGCCGGAACCAGAGCTTGATCAGGTGGAAAATGTACCCATCACCCGTCTGCCTACCCCAATCCCTCCAGCTAAATCCCAACGTCCCGAATCGCAAACCCCACCCCCCAATCCCCAACCGCCAAAACCTCAACCCAACCCGCAACCGCCCCGAATCTCAGCACCACCCCCCAATCCCCAACCGTCACAAACGCAGCCCAACAACCCCCAACCTTCCCCGGCCCCAACGCCTTCACCCCATCCCCAACCTGAGTCTGAACCCAAGCCCGAACCTACACCTATCCCTAGTCCTGAGCCTGAACCCGACCCCCCCGATTTAATTCCTGATTTCCCCCATGTGTCAGGGGCTGTTGCCGGTTGTCAAGGACGGGAAGATTGCTATGCCGTACCTGGGGGAACCCTCTGGGGGGTGAGGCGCAACCTCCGGGCTAGTTTAGAAGCCCAGGGCTATCAGTTGCGAGAGCGGGCCGATTTGGGCGATGACCAGGGAATGCGTATTGATGAAGTGACTCATCCTGACCGGCCTGAGCCACTATTTTTAACTGTGTTCTCCTTCTATTCTCCCGAAACGGGGGATATGGCCCGTTATATTTTGGCTGAGGAGCCGGTGGAGGATTTAGCTGATCTTTAAAAGGGGATATCGTCGAGGTCTTCGCTGGGAATCGGCCCGGGTTCCGAAGGGGCGGCTGGGGAGGCAGCAGGACTACTAACCGGACGACTATAGTTTTCCAGGGGCGGGCTACTCGCGGGGCGATTATAGCTTTCCATCGAGACGACGTTGCTGGGGCGGGCGGGTTCTGCGGATGGAACGAAATTGCCCTCGGCCTTATAGATGCGGCTGGCGGTGAGTTCTGCTCGCTTTTCTTTAAAGCCTTCGGGGCGGTCGATGGTATTGATCCGCAGATTGCCGTGGATGATGATGCGATCGCCCACCTGATAGCTTTCTTGAATTTCCGTGGCCAGATTGCCCCAGCCCACCACCTTAAGCTGTCCCGGGGGATCATTATCCCGCAAACTGGCAAACTCCACGAGCATCTGAGCCACCGGCCGTTGATTATCCTGGGTAAAGCGCAATTCCGGAGCTTGGACAATGTGCGCCATTAAAATACAACTGTTCATAAGTTCTGGGGTTGAAATGGGCGGATTCAAACTGCAAATCTCCCCCCATTTTACCCCCTAATGCAAAAAGGTACAAAAGCACTAAACATGAATCACTT
This sequence comes from Spirulina sp., assembly GCA_011390265.1. Classification (GTDB taxonomy): domain Bacteria; phylum Cyanobacteriota; class Cyanobacteriia; order Cyanobacteriales; family Spirulinaceae; genus Spirulina. The sequence goes on along the minus strand of JAABSU010000034.1, from coordinate 18,096 downwards.
CCGTTCCCTGCTCTTGATCGATAAACTGCTGCACCCGTTGACGATATTCCTTAATGGTTAACTCCACCCAATCCCGATCCTCCCCATTGGCATAGAGATGAACAATCGGCTCCTCGGCATCGGGGAGAATCAACACCCAGTTATCATTTTGGCGGTTAATAATTTTCACCCCGTCGATTAACTCCAGATTTTCCGCCGCGTGGGTTTCCACCAAATGACGCATTAACGCCCCCTTCACCGTCCAGGGGCAGCGCATCGTATAGGACTTGTAGCAAATGCGGGGCAGATCCGCCCGCACCTGTTCGAGCGATCGCTCCTGCACCGTCAACATTTCAATCATCTTGGCAATGCAAAACATCGCATCAAAACCGGGGTGCAACTGCGGGAAAATAAACCCCGTTTCCGCACTGCCCCCCAGCACCACCCCCTGATTCATCTGGCAAGCCTCCATCAACGCCGTGGGTGTGGCCTTGGTGCGGATCACATGGGCATCATGGCGGCGGGCAAGCTGCTCCACCGCGCTGGAAACCTGCACCGGCACAACAATCGTGCTACGGGGATGGGCGGTGAGGATCATATTCACCATCAACGCCGTTAAAGACTCGCCGCGAATCGGCAACCCTCCCTCATCCACTAAAATCAACTGCTCCCCATTGGCGGAAACCTGCACACCAAAATTCGCCTTCACCGCCTCCACCACATGGCCCAACTGCATCAACAGCCCTTCCCGCTCCTGGTTTGAGACCGCCGTTTGGTTTAAGCTGGCATTCAACACCACCGCATCACAGCCAAACTTCCCTAATAACTGGGGCAAAATTGCCCCGGAGACGGCGTAAACATAATCAATCACAACTTTGGCGTGGCTCATCCGCACCGCTTCGACATTTAATTGCCGTTCAAAGCTCTGGCTATAGGCTTCGAGCATCTGGGAAGCGTAGCTCATCGTGCCAATTTCAGAGATCGCCACCCGGCGCAGGTCTTCTTTAAAATACGTCCCCTCGATTTTTTTCTCTTTCGCTTTGGAGATATTGATCCCCTTGCGATCGAAAAATTCAATCAAGATTGAATCGGGGCGATCGGGATGGAGGCGCACATGCACCCCCCCCTCCACATTGTGGGTGGGGATAATTGTGCGGGCGAGGGGAATCGCCGTTGATTCCAAATTTTTCACCCCGACCCCCGCCGACATCATCCCCGCAATCAGCGATCGGCTCACCATCCGGGAGATGGCCCGCTGATCCCGCGATACCGTCACCATCACACCGGGTTTGAGGGTAGAGCCATAGGCCGCCCCCAACTTAACCGCAAATTCCGGTGTAATGTCGATATTGGCTAAACCCGATACCCCCTGTTGCCCAAAGAGATTGCGCTGCGCCATATTTCCCCAGATGAGATTAATGTTTAAGATTGCTCCGGATTCAATTTTCTTACTGGGCCAAACCCGCACTCCTGGACTGATTTGGGCCTCTTCACCCACAGTGGATAAAGAGCCAACCACTGCCCCTTCAAGAATATGAGCGCGACGGTCAACGCGGGTTCCCCGAGAAATCACACAGGCCCGAAGGTGGGATTCTTCTCCAATAATGGCACCATTGGCAATGATCGGTCGTTTTAAATCAGCATCGGCCCCAATGGTGACGTTATCGCCAATGACGGTACCGGCTTCGATATGTACCCTAGGGCCGATGCGGCAGTTGCTGCCAATCAGGGCGGGGCGTTCAATACGGGCGGAGGAATCAATATAGGTATTGTGGCCAATCCAGAGGCCGGTGGACTGTTCGGGGTAAGCAAAATCGAGGTGAATGCGTTTTTCTAAACAGGCGTATTGGGCTTCGCGGTAGGCATCAAGGTGGCCCACATCGCACCAATAGCCCTCGGCAATGTAGCCGTAGATGGGTTCTCCGGCTTCGAGGAGTTCGGGAAAGAGGTCGTTAGAAAAGTCCGATTCTTCGTTGGGGGGGAGGTAGCGGAGGACTTCCGGTTCGAGGATGTAGGTGCCGGTGTTAACGGTGTCGGAAAAGATTTCGCTGGTGGTGGGTTTTTCGAGAAAGCGGGTGATGCGGTTGTTGGTGTCGGTGATCACCACGCCAAACTCTATGGGGTTGGGGACGCGGGTGAGGATTAGCGTGGCTTGGGCTTGGTTGGCTTTGTGGAAGGCGATCGCCTCCTGCAAATCAAAATCCGTCAAGCAATCACCACTAATCACTAAAAATGTATCGTTGAGCAGCTCCTCAATATTTTTCACACAGCCCGCCGTCCCCAGGGGCTGATCCTCTTCAATGGCATAGGTCATCTGCACACCAAAATCACCACCATCCTGGAAATAATCCCGCATAATATCCGGCAGGTAATGGAGGGTGGCGATCACCTCGTTAATGCCGTTGCGCTTGAGGAGGTTGATGATGTGTTCAGCGATGGGTCGGTTAACGATGGGAACCATCGGTTTCGGGAGGTCACAGGTTAAGGGACGCAACCGGGTTCCTGAACCACCGGCCATCAGCACTGCACGCATAGATTCTCCTTTGAGTCTGGCGGTAAACGGACAAACAGGGTTTATCGACCTGAATTGTCGCCTTGATTGCGCCCTAGGACAGCAATCAAGGCCATTTCAACCCCTCAGCCTAGAGCCAGCGGGCGGCATCTTTAGCATGGTAGGTGAGGATCAAGTCTGCCCCGGCCCGTTTAAAGCTGGTGAGGGTTTCGAGAACAATGCGTTCCTCATCCACCCAACCGTTGAGGGCAGCGGCCTTTACCATAGCGTATTCCCCAGAAACGTTGTAGGCGGCGACGGGGAGGTTGGTCATTTCTTTAACGCGCCAGATCACATCCATATAGGCGAGGGCGGGTTTGACCATGAGCATATCTGCCCCTTCTTCGATATCGAGGGCCACTTCCTTGAGGGCTTCGCGGCCGTTGGCGGGATCCATTTGGTAGGTGCGGCGATCGCCAAATTGGGGCGCAGATTCAGCCGCATCCCGGAAGGGGCCATAGTAAGCGGAGGCGTATTTAGCGGCATAGGAGAGGATCGGCGTATCGGTAAACCCGGCCGCATCCAAACCTTCACGAATCGCGGTGACAAACCCGTCCATCATCCCCGATGGGGCGATGATATCAGCCCCCGCTTGGGCTTGGGAAACGGCGGTTTTCTTCAACAATTCCAGGGTGGGATCATTGAGGACGCGGCCGGTGAGATCCCCCACTTCTAAATAACCGCAATGGCCATGGGCGGTATATTCGCACAGGCAAGTATCGGCAATCACCACCAGATCGGGAACGGCGGCTTTAATGGCGGTGGCGGCTTTTTGGACAATGCCGCAATCATGCCAGGCCCCAGTCGCATCGTTATCCTTATCGTTGGGAATCCCAAACAGAATCACCGCCGGAATCCCCAGATCCCGCACTTCTTTGGCTTCTTCAACAATTTTGTCAATGGACAACTGATAAACCCCCGGCATCGAGGTGACTTCTTTGGCGACGCTCGTACCGGGGACGGCAAAGAGGGGATAGATCAGATCATTGGGGGTGAGTTGGTTTTCCCGCACCATGCGGCGCAGGGGGTCGGTTTGGCGGAGGCGGCGGGGGCGATGGGTGGGAAACATGGAAGGATTTTGGAGGGTTTAAATTTTCGTGACATTTAAAATAAACAGTGTAGGGCGATCGCCCCTAACCCCGATGGCGATCGCCCCTGCTTGTAACGATTTGTTATGTTTCTACCCCTGAAGATTCACGCCGCCCGTGTGGAGGATTTCCCTTGGCCCGGCAAACTCCTACGGCTCCTCTGACAGCACGGCTTCATAAATGAGCATTTCCATGCGACTGCGGCCGCAGGGTTCGGCGCTTTCACAATCGGCAACACTTTCCTCACGATAGGTTAACCGGACGGTTTGGTTGAGGAGTTGGTCGCTGCGATCGCAAATTTCAAAGGTTGCCCCCAGATCAAACACTTGGCCAGAGGGATCCATTACCTCGGCGTAACACATCAAATCCCCCGATTGTAGGCTGGTAATCGTGGCAATTTCTGGATAGCTGCTGGCGTTCATCTCCTTCAACTCAGAGGCTCGCTTGGCTAGTGGGGCAGTGGCCTCCGCCGGATCAGCCGCCATCGTTGCAGAATCTTCGCTTTGACTCACTTCACTGCTGCTCTGTTCAGTTTCTGGGGCCGTGCCGCTTTCTTGAGCACCGCCACTACAGCCCCCCAGGAGGAGGAGGGCAACAACTGCGCTAGCGCGGATCGCCATCCCCAAACCCAACCTACGTCTTATGCTGATCATGTCTTGCTTAACCTCATCTAGAATGTGGGGAGCATGGAAACCCCGTCTCTTTAGAGCGGGGAGGAAATGCGACTCGTGCGACTTTAGTCGCAGTGTAGTATAATCGGGGTGACTTAGTAGGGCCAACCATCTACGCGATGAGTCGCTCCTAGTACGGAGAGATCCCGGCAACCGAAAGCGCGATATTGCATCGAGGCTCCGAGTTGGAGTAATGGCAGGGCGATGAGCGTACCTAACTGGCATAGTGATGGAAGCTGCGAACGGCAAAACAAAAAGTAAAGGGAAGCCTTCGGGCAACCCAATAGAGGCGTATTTGACTTCGCCTAGAAATCCATTTGTCGGAAGTTCTGAAATCCCTCCGGGGAATCCCCGTCTCTTTAGAGCGGGGAGTAGTCAATGATTGCATCGATCTCAACATTGTCCACCACGCCAACCCATCACCCTGATCAACCGTATCTCTGGCCTCATAGTCCGATTCTGGATTGCTAAGAAACCCCCGTCTCTTTAGAGCGGGGAAGGGTTAAGCCCCCATGGTATCGTTAATAATCCTTAATATCCGGCGTGCTGCTAACCGACGGCCATTCCCCCGCTACACTGGGAAAGAGAGCGGCAAGCCGCCAACGCAACCGGATCAGCATTGAGTATGGGCATTGAACAATTTCGCAGTCAGCACCCGGCGGGGGGAATTCTTTCCGAATTGGTGCTTTATGAACAGGGGCAGTATGTGGTGCGCTGCTGTCTAACCGTTGGGGGAGAGGCGATCGCCACGGCCCTGAGTGCTGCGCCCACGGTGGAGGCAGCGGAAGAACAAGCCCGCGATCGCGCCTTGGCCCTCTTTACCCAACTGGCAGCGGCTGGCCCCTATCAAGGGACATCCATGGCGCAAACTTGGGCCTCCGTCGCCCCGCCCGCAGCAATCAAAGCGGCAGAATCCTCGCCGCCCCCGGCCATTAACCCCACACCGCCCCCAGAAATCATCCCCACCCCGCCCCCAGCGGTGATTTCGCCCTCTCCAATGGAAGGGAGCGATGCGCCCCTCGAACCCAAAGAACTGGAGGCGGGAGGCGATCGCCCCCCCATCGCGCCGATTCCCGATCCGATCCCCGATCCCCCGGCCCCCATTTTTGACGATCCCTTACCCCCGGAACCGGAAGAACCTGAACCCCTACCCCCCGAAGCCTTTACCCCTGCCCCACCCCCGGCAGCCCCTGGGGAACCCATTGATTTTTCCGATATTATTGCCAAAACTAATTTAGAACTGAAGCGGTTGGGGTGGACGAGTGAGCAGGGGCGCACCTACATCATGGAAACCTACGGGAAGCGATCGCGCCAATTCCTCACCGATAGCGAACTGGTGGAATTCCTCCACCACCTCGAAGCGCAACCCTGAATTAATTTTAGGCAACCTTGAATTCACCCCGCCCTACGGGCATTCCCTCAAGGAGGGGCAACATTCAAAAATCCCCAGTGAGATGCACCCCCTCCGCCGTCATCTAAAGTCGTGTGGCCGGGTCAACAGAAGCCAGTCAAGTTTTCAATCTCAGCAGGAACACCATTAATCTCTGGCTACAAACAAAAGCACAGACCGGAGACTTCCTCCCTAAACCTAATCGCCATTCGCCACTGTTTCCCCCTCAAAATAGATCAATCTTCACGGGCCACCGGCTCTTGGCGGCCAAAGCCCCGTAGCAACTCATTCACCTTCATACTGATCCCAAAATAGATCCCCCCATCACCCCGATAACTACCAAAATCGCGATCGCGCACCCCACCAAAACTGTAGCCCAAGGCAAACCGCAGATCCGGCGTAAGATAATAGCCCAACTCCACCGCACTGCCCACTTCCGTAAATCCCGCCGCCGGTTGGCCAATCATCCGCCCTTCTAGGGTCACATCGTAATGGTAGTTAAAGCGGTAGGTAGCCCGCATTTGGCCAAAATGGAGCGCACTGCGATTGCTGAAATTTTGCGCCAAATCCGTCTGACTAGAGCGCAAAGCGTATTTTGTGTAAAACTCCCAACGCCAATCGGGGGCATAGATCATTTCCACTGCGAGGGTATGATCTCGGCTTTGGGTTCCCGTGCCAAATAACAGGGTTTCGGGGATACTGCCGGGGTTGCGACGGTATTCGTAACTGAGCAGGGCATTGAAGCGATCGCTTTCCGGGTCACGATAGGCAAACCCCAATTTTAAATTCACCGTATCCGGCAACCCTTCCAGCAAACCATTGGCAGAACTGGCCTGTTGATAGCGGAATAAAGTCGTTAACGCGGGGGTAATTTTCCCCGTTGCCGCTGCTCCCAGCACCGTATTTGTCCCCGCCCGACTCGTGCGCCGCTCAAACCGGGCCGAAGCCTGCCAATCCTGATTAGGCGTAAATTCCAAAGCCCCATGGTAAGATTCCCCGCCAAAAAAGCCCAAGGAGGCCGCCGTTTGGCCCGTGGCAATCCCCTGGGCAAACCGTTCCCCCGCCGCCGTTGAACCAAACAGATCATTCAACACCCGTTCATAGCCCACATTGGCCCGCAATCCCGGCGCAATCACCCAGCGATGATTTAACCCCACGGCCCCCTGACCCATCCAGCCATTAATCCCCCCCAAAATTGAGTAACGGCTCGTAATATCGGTATTGCCCCACAGTTGCCGACTCACCACCGTATCAAACCGGGTGACGGCATTATCGCCAAACAGGCCACCATTGGTAAATTGATGGGCTAAACGCAGATCCACACCGGGCATCGCCGCCCAATTCAGGCCAAAGGTGGTGCGGGTGGGATAGATGGGGTTGAGATTGCCATGGCCTAAATTGAGTTCATTTTGAGCGCGGAACGTCAGGCGGGAACTCAAGGGGGCAATGATACTACTGATGAATTGGGAAGCACTGCTACTGAGTTCCGGGTTAGCATGATCTGCCCGTACCCGGTTCACCAGTTCCCAATGGGTTTGTACTGTGCCAATTTTGCGATTCAAGCCGACGCGCAATGTGCGGGTTTCGTTGTTGAGGGGCGCAAAACTGAGGCGTTGCCATTGGGGGATCAGGTTGGTATCAAACAGATCCAGGGGATCGGTGCTAGCTAAGGGAGCAAGGCCCGTATTCGCTTCGTAGGTGTAGCTGGCCCTTGCGCCAGTGATTTCATCGAGTTGGGCGGTGAAATCGGCGCTGTAGCGGGTTTGACCTGGTTGGAAAGAGGTGGTGGCATCGTTGCTAAAGCCGGGGCTGACGCTGGTGTAGTCAGCGTTGAAGCGGAGGGCGGGGGCCAGTTGTTTGGTGAGTTTGAAGCGCAGGGCGTTGCCTGTGCCGGGAAAATTGATGTTATTGGTTTCGCTGCGGGCATATTCGGCAGTAAATAGGCCATTCTCAAAGGGCAATTGCACATCGCCGCCATACTGCTCAAACTGGTAGGCCCCCCGGTTTTCCTGCCAATAGGTAAACCCTAACCAACTGGGATTTTGGAAATCCCGCGAGAGGTTATATTGAGTGCGACCGGCAAAAATATTCGTGTCGGGGGTTGTTTCTCCCTCGTATTGGTAGGTGACGAGGATTTGCTGTAACAGTGCGGCGTTGAAGAGATCATTTTGCAATCGCTGCACTGGACGACGAAATAATAATGTGCCGCGATCGTAGTCAATTTCATAATCGGGGCCCCGTTGGAGGGGTTGGCGCTCCGTCACTAACCCCGGTTCTTCTAGGGAAGCCTGTTCTAAAAAGACGTTTTCGCTGCCGGGGATAATCCGCCGCCGGGAGAGGAAATAATAGCCGCTGGTGCCATCGGGGGCGATCGCATCCCGTTGAAATCCTTCAATATCGGCACTATAAAGGGCTGAGATTTGCAAATTCCCCAGGTTGTAGTTGGTTTTAAAACCGTGGAGTTGGCGGATATTGGCGGTAAACGTTTGAGAGGGACGGGCGAATTCCGTCGTGTGGTAATCCCCCCACATCAAATAATCCGGCTCTGCACCGGGGACGGGGAGGGTGCGCTCCATGCGCACATAGAAATGATCCGTGGAGGGGGTGAGATAGTCCACGGTGGAACTATCCCCATAGACGGGGTAGGTTTTTTCGCAATGTTGGGGACTACGGAAGAGGCGCGAAATCCCGTCACAGGTTTCATTGAGGGGGCGATCGCTATCGTAGGCCAAGGTTAACAGCCAATCCTTGCTGGCTCCCATGGCAAACACCGACCCCTCTAAATCCGTCGTTACCCGGCCAATGCTCTCCGGGGCAAGGAAATCCCGACGACTCCCCCAAAAGTTTGTCCCCTGGGGGCCGACGCGAAAACTGACTAAGCCCGACGCGATCGAGGGGCGCAGATCCGTCATGAATTGCACTGTGGTAAAGGCTTCTACCGGCTCAGAATCAGCAACAGGAATGGGGGCGCGGCCGGGGGTGGGTTCGGTTAGGGTATTGAGGGCGGCGCGAATCTGTACCCGTTGGGCCTCAAGGCTAGAGCGGAGCCAAGCCTGGAAACGACCGGCGATCACCTCCACTTGAAAACCCGGGTGATCCGGCTCGCCATCATCCCCAACAAATTCCCCTGCACTACTGGTGAGGGTGACGGTGCGCGGTTCACTGATTAGTTCCCCTTGGGCATTGCGGATCGTTCCCTCTAGGGCCAGAGTAGAGCGGCCATCGGCAGCAACGAGGGGACTATCGATGGGGAAAATTTCCAGTTGTAATGTTTCCTGAAGATCGGCGGGATTGTTTTCCAACAAGACCGGCGTTGCCGGGGCATCGGTGGGGGGAATCACCGGGATCTCGATTTCCTCAGGGGGAGCGGGCGCAAGCGTTGCGGAGGGCGCAAACGTTGCGGAGGGCGCAAGCGTTGCGGAGGGCGCAAGCGTTGCGCCCCTACTTTCCTGCTCCCCATCTAAGGGCGATGCGTTGAGATCAAACAGGGGTTGTAATTCCTGAGGGGGTGGTGGTTCAGAATCGCTGAAAAAGTCTCCTACTTCCGCCTGAAGTTGTTTCAGTTCCTTTTTTTGTTCGGGGGTGAGGTTAGAGGGGCGGTCTGAAATAAGCGTATCCCCCCATTGGCTCACCTCTAACCCCGGCAGGGCCGGCGCTTCTTCAGGGGCCAAGGCATCTCGATCCCCTACCATTGGGGCCAGGTCTGGGGTTGCTAATGGTGAGGAATCGTGATCTACGGTGAGGGGTTCCGGTTCTGCATCGGCCTCGGTGGTGGGGGCGATCGGTGCGCTAACGCCCGCCTCAGATTCCAAGCTAGGGGCAATTTTTGGGGTAAGCTCTGCTGATTCTAAATCGGCCTCAAGGGTAGGGGCGATGGATTCGTTAGCAGGGATCTGCTCTTGTTGAGATTCAGCGGCGGGCGGTAAAAGTTTTGGCGGATTAACGGGAGTGATGGGGATCACCCTTGCCTCAGGGCTGATTTCCTCACGCCCCACTAACTCATCCAAGGGCAGGCCGGGGGATTGTTCCACCAGAGGCGGCAAAGCTGCCGGAGGAGGCGCAACCGGTTGAACCGCTGGCATCGGGGGAGGCGGCGGCGCTTTGACCACAGGCGGGGGGGGCGGGGCCTGGATCGTTTTGGGTTCTGGTTTTGCCGGAGGGGGAGGCGGCGGCGTTTTCGCCACAGGAGCCGGGGGCGGAGTTGGAATGGCCTTGGGGGTCGCTTTAACCGGGGGCGGTGGGGGCGAAGGGGGTGGGGGCGAAACATTTTTCACCCCTACGGATTGAATGGGGGGTTGAGGTGTGGGAATTGCTTTCGGTTCCGCTTTTACCGGCGGCGGGGCGGGGGGTGGAGCTTGAACTGGAGGAGGTGCAACTGCTGCCACGGGGGGCGGTGGGGCCACTTCTGGAGCCGACGGCGTTGGGGCCACCTCTGGACTCACGGCCGGATCAGCCCCCTCTTCTGCCCATGCAGGGGTAGCCACGAGCGGCAACGCCCCTCCTAACAACAAAATCGGGAGCGTCCGGGTTAAACAGAGCCAAGGTAGAGCAGGGGAGGGGGGCGAAAGGTTTAAACTTTTCGCCCCTACGGGTTCGAGAGGAGGGCGGCGATCGTTCATGGTTGTGGAGTTGCGTCGGGTTGAGGGAGGGGCATCACAGCAAAATTCATCCGGGCCAACCCACCCGGTTCTAAGCGCACCCAACGAGCCAGACTATTGCGCTCTAAAACGTAATGATTCGGGGCCAGGGTATAGCCGGGAATACTGCTGAGATCCAACGTCCCCAGATGATGGCCAGACAGCACATTGGCCATGGAAAACAAGCCCTGTTGATCCGTTGTGATCCGATTGCCGTTGTTGAGAAACACGATCGCACTGGGAATTCCCGGCTCTCCCCGTTGCTGCTCCCCATCAAAGTTGCGATCCTCAAACACCCGACCGATCAATGTGCCGCAATCCGCCAAAATCCCCGGCCGGATCGCCATCACATAGCTGGCCATATTGCTGCGGCTTTCTTGGGCGACATTGCGGCCGTTGCCCCGCACGGCATCGGGGGTAATCAGGGCTGCATAGACAAGGGTTAGCGTTGCCCTAGGCGAAAGTTGCCCATAGCGAAACGTGATCAATCGCTGCTCACTGGTGACTTCAAGATTGATCGGATTGCTCTGGCCCCCTTGGGTGAGAATGCCCTGTACCGAAGCGGCTAGGAAGTTTACCCCGAGGGGCAATTGATCGGTAATCGCAATATTTTGCGCTGTTGAGGAACCTACATTGCGCAAAATCAGTCGATAAACGGCAGTATCCCCTGGTTCGGCAGCGGCCCGGTCAGCGGTTTTAATTAACTCCAATTGCGCGGGGGCAGCGGTGAAGCTGGTGCTGTTAGAAGTCACCACCGCCGGGAGGTTATCCCCCTGAGCCGTGGCCGTGTTGCGAATTTCCACCGCTATCCCGGTGGCTATGCCCCAAAGCAACGTGATTACAAAGGCTAGGACTGCTAATCCTAGCCAGATACCACACCGATATCGACTGCCCTTCCCGCTCATAATGGATTGTTAGCTGTGAACCGTTGGAAATGGCCTAGCCCCACGTTAAAAGCCACATTAATCCCCCCCGATCCCCTAAACTCATTGAAAGATGCAGGGGGGAGGTGCTGTGGACGTAAATACGTGACGGGCTACGCCGGATGTAACCTCTGATCAGTAAGACTTCAATTAAATCTGAGGGGAGAATTTTCTCCATTCTAACCGTTCCCTCCTCGGGGTCAACAACCGATTAATGAGGAGTGGGAACGTTGGCGCAGCCTCTCCATCGGAGCATCGCCTAGTATCTCTCCAGGAGAATCGCCCCCCTAATACATTTAAACTTCAATTTCTAGAAGATCGTCTGTCCTCATCCCCTGATCAACCCCTCGCCAAAATGGGAAATTTTTGTTAAATCTTGTTGCTAAGGGGCAAAATTCCCCAAGCAAATGCCCAAAAATAGGCAGTTAATGTAACAAACCCCTTAATACAAAAATTTTATGAACATCGCCGTGGTTGGCTTGAGCCATAAAACCGCGCCTGTAGAGGTGCGCGAAAAACTCAGTATTCCAGAGTCCGACCTTGAAGGGGCGATCGCCCACCTCAAAACCTATCCCCACATTGAAGAGGTGGCCATTCTTAGCACCTGTAACCGCCTGGAAATTTATTTCGTCGCCACCGAGAGCGAGCCAGGGGTGGTGGAAGTGACCCAATTTCTCTCGGAAAAAAGCGGCCTCCCCCTGCTTCAGTTGCGCCGTCACCTGTTCACGCTCCTCCATCAGGATGCCCTGCGCCATCTGATGCGGGTGGCGGCGGGTTTAGATAGCCTCGTTCTAGGGGAAGGGCAGATCCTCGCTCAGGTGAAAACCACCCATAAACAGGCCCAAAAATTCCAAGGGGTGGGCCGCCTGCTCGATCGCCTCTTTAAACAGGCCATCACCGCCGGGAAACGGGTACGCACAGAAACGAATATCGGCACGGGGGCGGTGTCCATTTCCTCCGCTGCGGTGGAGTTGGCCCAAATGCAACAGCCGGATCTGGCCCAATGCCGGATTGCGATTATTGGGGCGGGGAAAATGTCCCAACTTTTGGTGAAGCATTTGGCCTCGAAGGGGGTGCGGGAGATTACGGTGGTGAACCGTTCCCAGCAGCGATCGCAGGAGTTGGCGAAACAGTTCCCCGAAGTGTCCCTAATTCTGCGGCCCTTGGAGGAAATGTTAGACATCATTGCCACCTCTGATCTCACCTTCACCAGTACCGGCGCGATGGAGCCGATTGTCGATCGGGCGAAACTCAGCGGCGTATTGAACCCCGATCATGCCCTGATGTTGGTGGATATCTCTGTACCCCTCAACGTTCACCACGATGTGAAGGAAATGCCCCAGGTGCGGGTGTTTAATGTCGATGACCTCAAGGCGGTGGTGGCCCAAAATACCGCCCAACGCCGCCAGATGGCCCAGGAAGCGGAGGTGTTGTTAGAGGAGGAAGTGGAGGCCTATGATGTGTGGCGGCGATCGCTCGAAACCGTCCCCACGATCAACTCCCTGCGCCAAAAGATCGAAGGTATCCGGGAGCAGGAGTTAGAAAAAGCCCTATCGCGGTTGGGGGTGGAATTTGCCGATAAACATCAGGAGGTGATTGAGGCTTTGACCCGTGGGATTGTTAATAAAATCTTGCATGAGCCGATGGTGCAGTTGCGGGCGCAGCAGGATATTGAGGCGCGGCGCAAAGCGGTGCAATCTTTGCATTTGCTGTTTAATTTGGATTCAACGGAGCAGTATTCTTGAGGTCTGACCCACCCCGCCCTTTGGGCACCCCTCCTTGGAGGGGAATTTTTCCGAAATCCCCTCCTTGGAGGGGTAGGGGTGGGTTCCCCTGGGCGGGGTGGGTTCTCTATTTGTTGAAAGTTTATGAAAAATGCTCCTGGGCTGTTGGGTCGCTTTAACCCCTACCGGATTAAGATTTCGCAACTGTTGGCCTTGGTCACGGTGGCGGATGAAGGGACGTTTAGCGCGGCGGCCTTAGCGTTGGATTTGTCGCAATCGACGGTGAGCCATGCGATCGCCGCCCTCGAAAATGAATTAGGCGTGCAACTGATGCAACGGAGCCGCCAAGGGGCGCAATTAACCGCAGTGGGAGAGCGGATCCTCCCCCAAGCCCGGGCGATTCTCAGCCATTTGGAGGTAATGGCTCAGGAGGCGAACCGGGAGCGGGGCCTAGAGGGGGGAACGGTGCGGATTGCGGCTTTTCGGAGCATGGCAACTCATTTATTGCCCAATGCGATCGCCCGTCTCCATGACCTCTACCCCACCATCAAAATCAAAATCACCGAGTTTGATGAATTCTACGATGTGGAAAGAGCCTTACTCACGGGCCAGGCAGATATCAGCGTTGCGGAACTGCCCAAGGGGGAAGAATTTCAAACCTGGGAAATTCTCCGAGATGACTACCTTGTTCTGTTGCCCCCCAGTTATACCGGCCCCACCCAACTCACCTGGGAACGGTTGGCAGAATACCCCCTGATCGTTTCTTCGGTTGGGGCCTGCTCTCACCGCATCCACCACTGTCTCCACACTGTCACCATCCCTCTGGCGATCGCCTACGAAATCCGTGAAGATTCGACGATGATCAGCATGGTGAAGCAGGGCCTAGGGGTGACAATTCTGCCCCGATTAGCAGCGGAACCCATTCCGCCGGGGGTGAAGGTGGGCCAATTACCCTGTCCCCTCCACCGCATCATCGGCGCAGCATTGTTAAAAAGTGCCCTTCACCCTCCTGCGGTTTACGCCTTCCTCGATGCCCTCCGCCAAGCAGGAGCATTTATGCACCCGGCGTTACCCGCTTCGGGATAAAGAGGAAATGGGGAACAGGGATCTTCTCGTTACTTGGCTTTGCCAGGAAGACATCTACCGCCAATAAATGCTCTCATCTGAAATTCGTCAATATGTTGTAAATTCAAGTGCTACGATTAACCGTGCAGTTGAGAGATCCGACCTTTTCGGATCGTGGAAGCTTGGTCTTCCCCCGACTGATTTCACTCTATGCCATCAGGGGCTATCTGGTTTGTTTTGCGGGGATTTAGTCAGCTTCAGGAGCAATGTTATCCCCCAAGACCATCCCCGCCAAGTGACGGGATGAGTTAATGATCGCATCCTCCAATTGCTTCAACTCTTTGGCTACCGCCTCCTCCTCCTGCGACTGCGGGGCGGATAGCACCAAGTCCACCAGAGAGATCGCATCATCCAGGATAGATCCAAGGGTAGGAGGCGTGTCCAGGATCGCACGGGCCAGGGTTACGCGCCTATCTTCTTCGTCAGCGGTGGTTTCAGCAGCAGGGGAAGACTCCTTCTGCCGCAAATATTCCCCCGGCAGTAACGCCGCCACCTGCTCCATGGTGAGATCGCCCTGGTCGATTGCCTTAGCCAAACCGAGCAGCAGATCCTTTTGTTCGACGGGAACCCGGATCGTCGTTGATTTGCCCCTCCATTTTTTCGGATGGGGCAACCCTTTCCCCTCCGGATTTGGGATCCATGCCCTTGCTCTCTTACCGCCGTTATCTGCCATGGTCGTATTGATAAGGTGTACAGATACAGATTAAAAGTGTACAAGTTAATTGATTAAGTCGGATAAGCTGATCACCATCTAAACTGCACGTTTCGACATCTGAAGACCTTTTGGCAAGGGGATCAGCCCGGAAATTTTACCCGTATCAGCTTACTGTGTTACAAGTCCCCCGTCAATTAAAAAAATACTACAAAATCAAGGTTCATTTCTGCACTAACATGATAGAAAAACCGAAAATTTAGCGTATTTGTTCCTCAATGACAGCCTGCATTTTTTGTATTGTGCGATGAGATTGCTGACGGGACTAATGTTGAGGGGATAACCCAAAGCACAATAAATCCGCGATCACTCTCGGCAATCGCGGGTTCCTCATTACTTGGCTCTGTCAAGCAATCCCGGAGGCTCTGCCCCTACCGGGCGGCGGACTCTACTTCCCCCTTTTTAATGAGGATTGAGGGAGATGCTCCTTATACTTTAAAAACTGCTCTATATTAATCTGCAAATTAATTATCAATTCCTATGGTTGGCGATCGCCTCATTACCCAAGCCCGTTTAGTTGAAGATGGGCAACTGTACACCCTCGAAATTCACGACGGCATCATCGCCGCCTGCTCACCCCCAACCCCAGACCCTCCAACGAGTCCAACTCTCGATTTAGGGGGGGATTGGCTTTCCTTGGGGGGGGTGGATTTGCAGATTAATGGCGGTTTGGGGTTGGCGTTTCCCGATTTAACGCCGGAGGATCAGCCCCAATTGCGGGCCATTGCTCGCTATCTTTGGGAGCAGGGGGTAGATGGGTTTTGCCCGACCATTGTTACCACTGCCCTTGATAAAATTCACCGAGCACTGGCCGTGATTGCCGATTCTAGCCTCCTCACTCCTCAGGCCGGCCATGCCCAAATTTTAGGCGTACACCTCGAAGGCCCCTTCCTCAATCCTGCCAAACGGGGGGCGCATCCTGAAGCCCATTTGCAACCCCTAACGGTGGAGCGGTTGGAGCGGGTGTTGGGGGATTTTGCGCCTTTGGTGCGGATTATCACCCTTGCGCCGGAATTGGAGCCAAGGGGAGAGGCGATTCACGACAGCGCACCTATCGCCTATCTCTGCAATCAAGGCATCACCGTCAGCCTCGGCCATTCCCTCGCCACTGCCCAGCAAGCCCAAGCCGCCTTTGACCAAGGGGCGACGATGATCACCCATGCCTTCAACGCCATGCCTCCCCTCCATCACCGCGATCCGGGGCTATTGGGGGCGGCCCTTACCCGGCCGGGGGTCTATTCTGGCTTCATTGCTGATGGGGAACACGTTAGCCCGATGATGTTACAGCTATTACTGCGGATGAATCGAGAGGAATTATTCCTTGTCAGCGATGCCCTAGCTCCCTTGGGGCTACCGGATGGGGTTTATCCCTGGGATCAACGGCAAATCACGATCGCCCACGGCACAGCCCGCCTCGATGCCCAAACCTTGGCAGGGACGACGTTGCCCCTGTTAAAAGGGGTGGAAAATTTGGTGAATTGGGGATTGTGTGGCGTGGGGGAGGCGATCGCCCTCGCCACCACCGCCCCCCGCAAAGCTATTGGTCAACCGGGGTTAACCGTGGGGCAGCGGGCCAACTTTTTGCGCTGGTCTGGGGGGGGCGATCGGCCGCTCCGGTGGGAACGATTGGCGATCGCCCCTGATGGAGGTGTCGAAAGTTAGGGATAATGGGAGCCGTTTAAAGCCGAATTTGATCAATTTTTTATGACGATCCCCGATTCCCTCGAAGCCGCCATCGACCAAGCCAAAGCCGCCACCCTGGCCGCCCTAGCGGGGGGTTGCCAACGCCTCCAAATCGAATTGGTTTTCCCTGAAATTGCCCTCCAAGCCCAGAGCATGGCCCGCCAATTTACCGAACTCTTCAGCGACTATGGCTCAGGGTTAAAAGTGCTGTTTGCTGATACGGGGGCCGCTGCCCTGGCCCGCCGGGATTGGGGGGATGTGCCGTTTGTGGTCAATGATTTGGGCAGTCGGTTTACGCCGGTGGAGACGAAGGTGAGCGATGGTGATCAGTTGTTCCTCGTGGTTTGCCCCTCTTCGGTGGAGGTGGAGGCGGTGGAGAAGCTCTGTAATTTAGCGGGCGATCGCCCTGTCGTCCTCCTGATTCCCCAGTTGGAGAGTGTGGCGACGGTGGGGATTGGCTATGCGGCGCGGCAGTTGCGCGATCGCTTCCTGAGCACGTTGGAAACGGCCTATTACCTAAAGCCCTTTGATGGCGGCGTGGTCTATCGCACCTATCCGGAGTTGTGGCAGGTGTGGACGGATGCACCGGCTCCGGTGGTGGGCTATACGCTGATTGCGGAGGAGCCGGAACGGCCAGCGGGGGAACGTTTGGAGCGGATCTTAATAGGGAACAGCAACAGCAACCCCGATATGGCCGCAACCCCTGCCAAGAAAACTGGTTTGTTGGGCGGATTGGGGCAACTGTTCAAGGCGTTGAGCCAATAAAGTTAGGCTAATGTGGGGGCGAAAAATTTTTCACCCCTAAGCGGATTGTGATGCTACGAGCGGGTTGCTCAAAAACATTCTGGATTTTAACGTCGGGCAGTGCAGCGGTTCCGCCCAGTCCGTCGGGGATTGAAATCCCCGCCTCATAGCAAAAACCCGTTAAAACGGGTTCCACAGTGGGCTTCAGCCCACTTTCGCTATGAGCCAAGAACTTTAGTTCTTGGCGGATCGGGGTTCGGCAAACTCATCCCGATGAATCTTGGGTTATGCCTGACCGGATTTCGTCTTAAACCCGGAACTCTTCCACCCAAGTGAGATTTGCCCAACTGCCATCGGCTTGATAACGGCGGATCAGGCGGAGGCGGTGATGGGGTTCCACCAGCCAACCCGCTTCCAGGAAAAAGGGATGGCCCGGCACGATCGCCCGAGGACAATTAGCCGATGCCCCATTGGGGAGCAACAACACCTGATAGGGCATCGGCCCCGTCGTGAAATGAAGGGCTTGCTCCCCGATCGCCCCCACCGAACGCAAGATCCGCTCCGTCGCCCCCACCCCAAATCGTAACTCCTGCTCAAGGGTCTGCTCCCCGGTTTGGGTCAGGGTTAAGCCCGTGGGGACAGTGGTTTGGGGTTGCCCATCGGGGTAATAGGTGGTCGCTTCCCCCCGCCATTCCCCTAAAAGTTGGGACAGGGTTAAGGGGGGGCGAGTGGGGGGCGTGGTGTTGGTGCGGGTTTCCCGGATCAAGGTGAGGCGATCGAGGTGGCTTTCCCGGTTATAAAGTTCAACCAGCCGCAGCCGCGCATCCCCCGCAATTAGCCCCAACTCCGCCCCAAAATTGGCAAAGGTT
>JAABSU010000327.1 GCA_011390265.1 Spirulina sp. | reverse complement strand
ATTTGCCGGATGCGGTTAAAGCTTTGATCCAATTGGAGGCGATCGCCAATTTCGATCCCCAGATTAATCAACGCCGGTTTACCCGCATGGGTAATCACCTCCGCTTGACAAACATTAATATTTTGATCACTCAGTTTGGCCAAAATATCCCGCATGATCCCGACGCGATCCAACACCTCCACCTGAATATTGACCCGATAACTGGGGCGACGGTTGCCCTGGAGCGCCGTCGGGTTCCAACTGACGGGAATGAGGCGATCGCCCTCAACCCCATCCACATTCAAGCAACCCTGGCCATGGATCGAAATCCCCCGCGTCCGCGTCACCACCCCAATAATCGATTCCCCCGGAATCGGATGGCAACAACCGGCAATGTGGTGCAGTAAACCCTCCACCCCGCAGATGGGGTATTGACTCACCACCCCACCGCTACCCGGTGAAATCCGCACCGTGGGTAACTCAATGGTGGTACTGGTGGTCTGTTGAGATTCCACCACATCGAGGGGTTGCTGGGCCTTCACCGCATCACGAATCCGGTTCACCACCAGATTCAGCGTAATTTCCCCATAGCCCAAAGCCGCTAACAAATCCTCAGCCGTGTGGTAATTGCACCGCTCCGCCACCGCCTGCATCGGGTCAGACTTCAGCAGGGCATCAAGGCCACCCTTGCCCATTTCCTTCTCCAGCATTTCCCGACCCCGCAGGAGATTTTCATCCCGGTGCGATCGCTTATACCATTGGCGAATTCGGTTCCGCGCACTGGGTGTCACGACAAAATTCAGCCAATCCAAACTAGGGCGGCTATTCTTCGCCGTAATAATCTCAACAATATCCCCATTTTGCAGCGGCGTATCCAGCACCGACCACCGGCCATTCACCCGCGCCCCCTTCATGTGGTTGCCCACCTCCGTATGAATGCGATAGGCAAAATCCACCGCCGTTGCGCCCCGTGCTAAGGACACCACATCCCCACCAGGAGTAAACACATAGACATCATCCTCAAACAGATTCGACTTCAGGTTTTCGACATATTCCTGGGCATCGTTGAGGTCGTTTTGCCATTCCAGCAATTGCCGCAGCCAGGTAAATTTTTCATCATCGGAGGAGAGTTGAGCCACACTGCCGCCGGATTCCTTGTATTTCCAATGGGCGGCAATCCCATATTCGGCAATGTGGTGCATTTCCAGCGTGCGGATTTGGATTTCCAGGGGGCGGCCCGTTAACCCCACAACGGAGGTATGGAGAGATTGGTAGCGGTTGGGTTTGGGGAGGCCAATATAATCCTTAAAGCGGCCGGGAATCGGGCGGAAAAGGTCATGAACGACAGAGAGGGCGCGATAACAGCTATCTTTGGTATCGGTAATCACCCGCACCGCTGCAATATCATAGATTTCATGGAATGCCTTATGCTGGCATTGCATCTTTTTATAGATGCCGTAGAGGTGCTTGGGGCGGCCCTGGAGTTCAACCAAACCAATGCTGAGTTCTGTGAGCCGTTCCCGGATCGTTCCAATCACGGTGGCGATCCGTTCTTCCCGATCAATGCGCCGCTCGGCCACTAAGCCCTGAATGTCCCGATAGGCATTGGGTTCCAGATATTTAAAACAGAGGTCTTCTAGTTCCCACTTGAGGCGACCGATCCCTAAACGGTTGGCGAGGGGGGCGAAAATATCACGGGTTTCTTGGGCGATGCGCTGTTGTTTTTCGGGTCTGAGGTGTTCCAGGGTACGCATATTGTGGAGGCGATCGGCCAGCTTGACGACGATCACCCGGATATCTTGAGCCATGGCGAGAAACATTCTGCGGAAGTTTTCCGCCTGTCGCTCGGTTTTACTGGAGAAATTAAAGCTAGACAGTTTTGTGACCCCCTCCACCAATTGCCGAACTTCGGAGCCAAATTCTGCTTCGATGGTTTCCGGGGTGACATCGGTATCTTCCACAACATCATGGAGAAACCCAGCGGCAATCATGGCACTGTCCCCCCCCAAATCCCGGAGTAAACCGGCGACGGCGACGGGATGGGCAATGTAGGGTTCTCCGGATTTGCGCAGTTGCCCCTCGTGAAGTTGGTAGGCGAAGTTGAACGCCCGACAGATTAACAGGGCATCTTCGTTACTGCCGAGGGCGGGATTGAGCAGACAATCCTGGAGCCAAGGGGGTAGGGTGATGTCAGTGGGTAATAGTGGGGCGTTGGGGGCGATGGGTACGCCGTCGTGGTTCGCCTCCCGCTTTGCCGGGGTGGGGTGGGGATGGGTTAGGATCGGGGGAGTCATGGTCGCTAGTCCTTTAATAGTGAGCAGAGCCGACTGGAGATCCTCCATGGGGCGCTGGGGGGGATGTAGATGCAGCGGGACAGGGCTGAAGGGGAGAAGTGGCAGGATGGGGCTTAAGATGGGCTATGCCTTGGGCATTTCTCCATAAATGCGTTCAATACGCAAG
>JAABSU010000326.1 GCA_011390265.1 Spirulina sp. | reverse complement strand
CTGCTCTTCTTCCCTTCCATGATAGCAATTTACCGGAGTCTTCCCCTCCTCCTCTGGGCTGAATCGGAGGAACTCTTACGGAAACGTTGCATAACTTAAGACTAATTGCCCTTAAATTTACATTTCGCATTGATTTTGGTGAAAGGGGGATTGACTTTTATGGCAATCCATGGCCCTGGGAGTTGCGATCGCTCGCGGATCTATAAAGATCAATCTATATATCGGTCAGCGATCGCAAGTCACCCGGATGAGGGGTTGTTTTTTGGCCCATTTTATGGCCACACCCGAAAACGCAGTTGGCTCCCGATGGGCTTAACGAGGCCCTAGCGTCAGCAATTCTTCCGGCTTGGCCAAGAGGTGAATGTGGAGTTGGGCGATCGCCCCCTCCCCATTGAGGTCAATATCCCAAGCAATGCTGAGGTTAAACCACGAGGAACAGGCCTTGCCCCGCAGGTAATAGTGGTTTTCCCCTTGGGGTTGAACCTCTTCAATCTTGAACGTCATGCCCAGGGCTTCTTTGCAGAGATAGCGGGCGATCGCCCCTGACCCCGTAATCCCAGTTTCAAAGGGGGGGATCAGTTGGCCCGTGGAGGTGAAGCAAGCCGCAGCGGTGGCGTAGTCCTGCTGATCGAGGGCGGTAAAGTAGGAGGCAATGGCCTCCGGTAGCGTTCCTAACGGTTTCAGCGTTGCCGTGGGGGTAAAAACCATAATGGGTCTCCCAAAGTTGTGACAGCAAGGGGGCGAGGTTGTGCCCCGCCCCCCGAAAAGTAAAGAATCCGAGTTAATCGAGATTAACCCTGTTTAGCCTAGGCAAAGGGGTCAAAACCCATCGGTGCCACCACATTGCGAAACACAGTGATTTGTTGGTTAAACTCGAGGTTTTCTAAGGTCTTAAAGGCTCGCAGCGCATCGGGACTCATGATGTAGGCATCCGGCACAGGAATCACGGTTGCCTCCACCATCAGTTCGCTCAACACAAACCAGAAGGCCAGTTTGGTGTTGGTGCTGAGGATACCGTAGGAGCGGCTGATGGGATTGTTAACGCGATTAACCAGGTTGCGCATGGCGGTCATTTGTTGCTCATAGTTCATGGCTTTGAACTCATCGAGCAGACCTTGAGCGAATTCGAGGCGAGCCGCTCCGGGGGCGGCGGGGGTCATGGAGCGACCCAGTTGCTTGTAGGCGAACCACAGGAGCGCCAGTTGGTCGTCGGCGCTGAGGCGTTTAATTTGCTCAGTGGTGGTCGTAACTGCATTGGCCAATTCAGGAAGAGCGGCTTGGCGTGAAATGGAGTAAGTCATGGAGATTCCTCTTGGCGTTCTTCAGATTGCTCACCAGACGGGAACACATCCCTTTGGCTTGCTTACCCCCCCATTATGCAAACTTTCCCAAAGAAGTGCAAATAAATATTAAAAATATATGATATTTGCTAGACAAAGCATATCTGATATGCATTGTGACCTTGATCACGGTCAGTCCCACTTCCTTGCCCTAGTTTTTGCACAAAGCTCTTAAAATGGAACAGTTCTTTCCCCCCTCCCTATGGCTGGCTACCTCTCCACCCATGTATTAGATACAGCCCAGGGCTGCCCGGCGGCCGCCATGACCCTCGAACTGTGGAAACTGGATGCCCTGGGAAACCGCCACTGCTTACAAACCCTCACCACCAACGGCGATGGCCGCACCGATGCCCCGTTACTGACGGGGGCAGCGATGGAGCCGGGCCGCTATGAACTGATCTTTGCCGTGGGGGAATACTTCCAAGGCCAGGGCCTACCCCAAACCGATCCGCCATTCCTGGATCGCGTCCCCATTGCCTTCGGCATTGCTGATCCGAATGCCCATTATCATGTTCCTCTCTTGGTTTCCCCCTGGAGTTACAGCACCTATCGAGGCAGTTAACCCCCCTCCCTACCCCTCCTTGGAGGGAACTCCTGGGAAAATCCCCTCCAAGGAGGGGTGCCCGTAAAGGCGGGGTGGGTTTGCCCATGCCTTGCCAGAAAAGCCAGAAAAAACCCCTTCGGGAGGGAAGGGGTATAATCGTGTTGGTTGGAAAACTTGCTTATTCTGCCTTAAGTTCCCGCTCCATCAGGGCTTGAACTGCTGCCAATGGTGTGATCTTGGCATCGAGGAGGCGGCAGACTTGGCGAGAAATGGGGACGGGGATTTGTTGCTGGTGGGCCAAGTCCACCAAAACCCGTGTCGTGTTCACCCCTTCAGCGGTACTTTGTAATTCAGTCAAAACCGTTTCTAGATCCTTCCCTTGGGCTAAACCCATGCCCACCCGATAATTGCGGGAGAGTGTGCCGTTACAGGTGGCGAGGAGATCCCCTAAACCGGAGAGGCCAAAGAAGGTTTCTGCGCTGGCTCCTAAATGGGTTCCGATGCGGATCATTTCCGGCAGGGCACGGGTCAGGAGGCCGGCTTTGGCATTGGTTCCGAGG
>JAABSU010000325.1 GCA_011390265.1 Spirulina sp. | reverse complement strand
TCCACCATCTCATGCAACAGCGGGAACTGGGTCTGCCCCTGGAGGGGATTCTCGATCCGGATGACCCCTTAAGGGCGACGTATGAGGCCCTGTTAGCGGCCGTGCCGGATTTAGCCGATGCCAGCATCAGCCGGGCGGCGGAGCAGAGTCGAACTCTGGTGTGGGATGAGGTGGTGTTAACGGTGGTGTATGACCTGTTGATGGTGAAGAGCGATCGCGCCTTTATTTTTGATTGGAAAACCTATCAATCCCCCCCGCCGCGCCCCATCCTCCAAGAAAACTGGCAAACCCAACTCTATCCCTTTGTCTTGGCCGCTACCTCAGACTATGCCCCCGAACAAATCACGATGACCTATTGGATTGTTGGGAAAAATAACCATGTTCAAGCAGAAACTTTCCATTATCATCAGCAATGGTATCACCAGACGCAAAGACATCTCCGGCAATCCTTGATGGCCCTAGAAATGGCCCAAGCTGCCTATCAAGAAGAGGGTACGCCTTTTCCGCAGGTCAATCTTGAGGGGTCAATCTGTCGATCTTGTCCCTTTCAAGTCCCTTGCCAACGTCAGGAAACCGTCACATCTTCCCCCCGCCATTGGCGCGACCTGTTAACAACGCCGCCGTCTTTCCATGGAGAAGAACCCTGATGGGCTGTGGTTTTGACGGTAAAATTGCTGATGCCTGCGTCCCCTGCTTTCCTCGACAGGGCGGGGCCAGCCTCCCCAATCTTGAGGTTGAGTTTTGTATCAAGGGCCAGGTTTCGCTGATCTTCCCGATTAATTATCCTAAAATCCATGGATAATCCCCCAGTTCTTTCATCACATCATCACCCCGGCCAAGGTCATTTTTACATGAATACTGTTCCTAGAGATCTGACAATTGTTCTGTGCTTGCAGTTTATTAGCGCAATGATCACCATTCCCCTAAGTGTTCTGCTCCTTGTGCAAAAAGGCGCGTTGGTGGTCTTGGGGGGTGGATTTCAGGCGAGCGAACGGGTTGATGCGAATTTCTCCTTCGTCGCCAATATCTCCCTGACGGTTCTGGCTGCTCTGACCCTTGCCTTGGGCTTCCTCACCCTCTATCTCAGTATCCACTTGGTGCAGAACTACGGACAGAGGCTGTTTCAAGCCACGGCCATCGCCCAAGGGGTGCTACTGGCGGCGGAGTTGGCGAAATTTGGCTTTGGCGCTCGGGGGAACTTGATCACGGTATTTTGTGCTCTGACGATTTTGCTTTATCTCTATAAACCGCTGGTTAAGCAAGGGCTGACGGATCTGCGCCAGGGTCAGTGGAAAGGGTTTCGCCCCAACCGTCCCCAGCCCATGGCGGCTACCCCCGATGCGGCTCTGTCGGTGGAGGCTCCCCCCGAAAGCCTGCCGGTGGAGAGCCGGGATTAACCGATGGAGGAGCGATCGCCTCCCGATCCTCACCCTGTCCCAAATGGCCATCAATTGATACAGTTCTTAACAAAGATACTCAGGAATCCAGAAACGGTTTAATCTGAAAACTGACCGAAACTATAGACTGGAAATTTTGTAATTCCTTTAATCCATGGGAATTTACGCCACTGCTCTACCCTCAGGTCTAGTGGTGGACTGCGGTTTGTCTGGACGGCTGCCCTCCAGTTACGGAGTGGGAGCAGTGGGACGACCGATTTCCCAGATTGATTACTGTGAATCAGATTAAATACCTCTGTGTGAAAACCGTGGATAGGAGAGAATTGAGCAGCTTATGACAATTACGGCAAGTGGTGGCAGTTCCTTAGCCCGCCCGCAACTATATCAAACGGTTCCCACCTCAGCCATCGCGCAGGCTGAACAACAAGACCGTTTCCCCGATATCCGGGAGTTAGGGACACTCAAAACATTTTTCGAGTCTGGGAATAAGCGGGTGGCGATCGCCCAAACCATCTCCCAAAATTCTGAAATCATCGTATCCCGCGCCGCCAACCGGATTTTTACCGGCGGCTCCCCCATGGCTTTCCTCGAAAAGCCCGCTGTTGATGCGGCAGAAATGGCGATGAGCACCGCCATCGGGGTTGGTCAAGATACGAAAGAAGGCATGGCCCTCGGCACGATCACCTACGTTGAAAGTGGCGGCGGCAATGGGGTGCTCGACAGCATCAAAAACCTCTTTTTAAGCACCGGGAATAAAATTGAAACCCCCGCCGGGTTCCGCACGATTCCCATCAGCAAGTATGGCCCCCGCAACATGCAGAAATCTCTCCGGGATTTGTCTTGGATGTTGCGCTACATCACCTATGCGATCGTTGCCGGTGATCCCAGCATCATCACCGTCAACGTCCGCGGCCTGCGGGAAATCATCGAAAACGCCTGCTCCAGCGCCGCAACTTTGGTGGCAGTGCAGGAAATGAAAGTTGCCGCTCGCAAATATTTTGGCCAGGATGAGGAAGCCCTCGCTTTGGTGACGGAATATTTTGATGTGGCAATTACCGA
>JAABSU010000324.1 GCA_011390265.1 Spirulina sp. | reverse complement strand
GCATCCGTCCACAGTTGCCCCATCTCCGGCAGGGTGTAGCGTTCAATCACAGTCTGTCATCCATTCCAAGCAATACAG
The DNA here is from genome assembly GCA_011390265.1 of Spirulina sp. GTDB lineage: Bacteria > Cyanobacteriota > Cyanobacteriia > Cyanobacteriales > Spirulinaceae > Spirulina. Next base: position 2,380 of record JAABSU010000324.1, on the reverse strand, counting down.
CTTGAATATTGTACTATTTTGGCCGCCGGTCTCCTAGGGGCGGGGGGCGATCGCCTTCAAAATCCGTCAACTCCACCTCAGTTCAACTTCTCCAGCAATTCCCCGGTTAACTTACAAAACGCCTTAGACCCGGCACTATTCGGGCTATTGAGCACCGCCGGCGTAAAGCTATCCACCGCCCTGGCCACATTCACATCCAGGGGGATCGTCGTTTGGAACAGTTGGGCGGGGTCGAAATCCTGCTTAATCCGCTGCATCACTTGGTTGTAGTAGCGATTGTTTAAAAAGCTCCCCGATTGAATAAAAACAATCCCCAACAACTTCAGGGCCAATTCCGGCTGATATTGGGTTTTGAGCTTATCAATGCGCTGCTCAAGCAATTGAATCCCCACTAAAGAAAGGGGTTCCGGTCGGGCAGGGAGAAGATAAAAATCACTGGCGACAATGGCGCTGCGGGTGAGCAAATTATATCCCGGCGCACAGTCCATTAAAATATAGTCATATTTGCCCCGAATTGGCTCAATAATCGATGTGATTAAATCCTGCTCAAACCCTTGCCAGGTGGCGGAAAACTTCTGGCCCTCCATTGGCTCAAGGGATTTCTTATAGAGGGCTTCCGTAACCGTATATTCATCGTAAAGTTCAATATCGCCCGGTAACAAATCAAAACCCGGCAATGCACAAACACCGGATAAAATCATATCCGCTGTCGAAAATTTGCGCGTAATATAGGGGCGCACAACTTTATCAATCAAATAGCTGATCGTTCGTCGTCCCCGGCGCAGTCGGCCAAACTCTTGGGGGGAGATGACGCTTAAGGTGGCGCTAATTTGCGAATCGAGATCAATGATCAGGACGCGCTTTTTGTGATCACGAACCAAACAGGTGGCGAGATTGACGGTGAGCGTGGTTTTGCCTACGCCCCCTTTCATATTGATCGTACTGAGTACAACGGTCATAACTTGTCCTTATCGGGGGTGCATGGGGGTGGGAAGTAGTGGGAATTCAGAGATTAACGTCGGTGAGCCAAGCCGCGCTTCCCATCGGCCGCCATCCTTCCCCAAGGGATTATCCCTGAGGGAGTCCCCCCTGGCCAATGCACTGATTTTCGCCGTATTGGTAGGAAAAAATCCGGACTGGTCGGGGGCTGACTCGAAAACCACAATAAACCGTAACCCCATTGTCTGCTTTGGTCTGTCCAGATTGCTGAGGTTGAGGGGCGGTGGTGTGGGGGGGGATGGTGCGATCCGCATTAGCGTACCTATCGCTCTCCTGCTTTTGATTCTTTATTGAGAAGAAATCCTATGGAATTGCCAACGACAGGTCTTAACGGCAGCCTTGCCGCCTCCATGTCTACCCAAATTGAAACACAATTAACCCAAACTCAGATCTATCAAGGGGCTTTGACGGGGTTACAGCATTTGACGGGGGAGCGACCGGAGGTGATCCATGCTCTGCTGCGGGCATTGAACCATGAGGCGGTGCAAACCACATTAACCTATCTCGCTAACCAACCCACCGCTGATCCCCTGCCCGTTGCCTCCCCTCAACGCCCTGAACTTCCCCCAGCGGCAGCAACCCCCGTTGATCCCAAACGTCAGGAATATCAGCAAATCGGCCAACAGATTAAACGGGTGCGCCAAGCTCGCCACATGACCCAGGGGGAACTGGCCAGCCGCACGTTGATTCCGGTGGTGCATATTAAGGCTTTGGAAACCGGGGAAATTGAGGCGTTGCCGGAGGCGATTTATGTCCAGGGATTTATTAAACGCATTGGTCAAGCCCTGGAACTGCCAGAATTGGCAGAGCGACAGGAGCAAACTCCGACGGATAACGTGATGCCCTCGTGGTATGACCCGTTGCTCAATGACCGCTGTCGTCAAGCCCTCCATCCAGAAACGCCCCTCGCGGTTTATGCGGGGTACACGGTGGCGATCGCCGGCATTATTGGCGGCTACGGCTGGGTGGCGGCGGGCTTCAATGCCAATGCCATTGAATCCCTGTTGCCGTGGAGTTCTTCCTCTACCCAGGAGATCCAGACCCCAGGGGAGCGATTAACGGCTGCTCCCGTCCCCCAGCCCCAGGTGGTTCCCCCAGATAGTATTATTGAACCGTTTCAATAGGTAATGGCGGGGAGCAGTGTAGCGCAACTGGGGGGCGGGGTGGTGGTGACGGTGATATTGGTGTGGCCGGCGAGGGTGAGGAGTTGGGTAATGGCGATTTGGGCGCGATCGCCCGCTTGGGTGAGGATGCCCTGTTCACAGGCGGCAGCGGTCATCTGGCTGAGGGTTTCCCGTTGGGCGAGGGTTTGGAGTTGGGGGGCGGCATCGGGGCCGTAGCCGCCAATAATGCCGGCGATCGCCACCGTGTACCCCGCATA
>JAABSU010000323.1 GCA_011390265.1 Spirulina sp. | reverse complement strand
ACTTACCTAAATTAATCCCGATGGGGATATGGATCGGGGTTTGGCGTTGGGCTAAACGGGCCTGGAGGCGATCGCTCCCTTGATTGTTAAACCCCATGCGATTGAGGACGGCGCGATCGCGCACCAACCGGAATAAGCGCGGTTGAGGATTCCCCGGTTGGGCGTGGTATGTCACCGTTCCCAACTCCGTAAACCCAAACCCCAAGGATTCCCACAGCCCCGCCGCCACGCCATCCTTATCAAACCCCGCCGCCAACCCCACCGGATTCGGAAACTCCACCCCCCAAAGGGTTTGGGAGAGGCGAGGATCGCGCAATGTACAGAGGCGATCGATCTGGGGAATCAGGCCAGCGGGACGGGTGCGATCGAGCCAAGCCATCAACTCCAGGCTTTGGTTGTGGAGCCGTTCCGCATCCCCCAGCACCCCAGAGAATAACAGCGGCCGCAGTCCATTGCGATACCAATCCATCGTTTAACCCCCCAATCGTTCCTGATAACTCAACACGGTATTTTCCAACAACATCGCCACCGTCATCGGGCCAATGCCCCCCGGCACAGGGGTAATTGCACCGGCCAAGGGCGCGACCGCTCCATAGTCCACATCCCCCACAAGGCGAGCTTTCCCCGTATCCAAATTCACGACCCGATTAATCCCCACATCCACCACCACCGCGCCGGGCTTCACCATTGCCGCCGTAATCAAGCCCGGCTTACCCACCGCTGAAACGAGAATATCGGCCCGACGGGCTAAGGTTTCCAGGTCTTGGGTTTTGCCGTGGGCGATCTGTACCGTGGCATTGGCGGCTAAGAGCATCAGGGCCATGGGTTTGCCCACTAAAATACTGCGGCCAATCACCAGGGCTTCTTTGCCCACGAAAGGAATTTCATATTCCTTCAACAACCGCATTACCCCCGCTGGCGTACAACTGCGCAGGCCCCGCTCATCGCGCATCAGTCGCCCCATGTTGAGGGGATGGAGGCCATCCACATCTTTATCGGGGTCGATTTCGTGGAGGAGGGCTACGCCATTGAGATGGGAGGGTAGGGGCAATTGGACGAGGATGCCATCGACGCGATCGTCGCCGTTGAGTTCGTGGATCACCGCTGTCAGTTCCGCTTGGGTGACATGGGCGGGAAAATGGCGGCCGAAGGAGGCGATCCCGACTTTGGTACAGGCCCGCTCTTTATTGCGCACATAGGCAGCACTGGCGGGATTATCCCCCACCATCAGCACCGCTAAACCGGGAGGGCGGCCCCATTGGCTCTGGCCGGCGGTGACTTGGGTGATCAGTTGGGTTTGAATTTTTTCAGCAAGAGCTTTGCCATCGAGGGTCTGCGTCATAGCATGATAGAGGTGGGGTTAAGTTCTGGATTGTACGAGAAACCGATGGTAAACGGAAAACTTCTTATACTTGCTTTAGTTTTGGGGGGCTTGCCTGGCTGTGGGGTGATCTCTGATTACTTCGGTATGGGCAGCCAAATTAGCCACATTGAAGCCCAAGACGCGGGGGAGTCGGTGCGTTTAGAGGGGGAGGTTACGCAGCGGGCGGCGTTTTTGGCGGGGGGAGCCTATGCGGTGGAGGATAAATCGGGGCAAATTTGGGTGTTGACGGGGGGAGAATTGCCAGCGGTGGGCGATCGCCTCACGATTCAGGGAACAATTGTCTATGAGGACATTGGCATTGAGGGGATGGGTGAGGTATATGTGCGGGAGGTGGAACGCCGGGGCCTTTAGGGTTGGCTTGGGTTTGCGGCCCTGTTTGGGTGCTTATCACAATTTTCACCACTGCACATCGGCAAAATCTTTCGTTAAAATCAGGGTAACTCGGCCATTCTGAGGAAAAATCCGCAAAAATTCTCTGTATCCCGATCCCGTCGGGCTAGGCTTGCAAGAGAAAGAAGGGGTTAAATTGCTGTTTTTTTACCTCCAGTTGTGAACTTGTCTGATTTTTCTACGTCAGAAAATATACCGAGTGTTTTTGTGATTTCTGTGGTTGCCTTATGAAATACCCAATTTTTTTATTGATGCTCCTGATGGGAGTGGCGATCGCCCTCATCCACCCCCAACTCACCACCGCCCAAACCACGACGGAAGCGACAGCGGCTTCCTATCCCGCCAGTGAGCGAGAAAGTTTTGTCAACAGTTGCGCCAGTGGCAGAGGGGTTGAGGTGCGATCGGTCTGTGCCTGCACCTATCAGAAAATTACCCAACGTTACAATTACGAGCAATATCAAGAAATTTATCGCCAAGTGGACAATGGCCAGGATCTCCCGGAAAGTATTCGGCTGATGATCCACGATTGCCGCCAAGAAAATAACGCGGTCATGAGGCTCTCTCCTTTTACTGAAGGGTGAGGGTTTTTGAGTTTTTAGGTAGTGCAAATGAGCTATGTGGTCTTTCCCCCTTTTAGGGCCGGTATTGTTGCGGGCTGGGTTATGATGGGGGGTGATGAGGGGTCAAGGTTGATTGATCCTGCTGTTTTGTGTTGTCTTTTACAGGGCCGCTATGTTTGA
>JAABSU010000322.1 GCA_011390265.1 Spirulina sp. | reverse complement strand
TCTTAACCATTTGGTCGGGGAATTGTTAATCAATCAAAACCAGTTATCCCTGCGCGATGAACAGTTTCAAGTTTCCGTGCAAAAATTGGCGGATTGGCTGCGTAAACATCGCCTCACCCTCGGACAATTGCGGGAATTATTACCCCAGGAAACCAATGGGGATGTAGGGGCGAAAAATCTTTCGCCCTCTGTCCATCGCCTCCTCTATTCTGCCCTAGAGGAAACCTCCCAACTCACCCAAGCCACAGAGGATATGAACCTCTTGGTGCGCACGACGGCCTCCACGATTGAGCGGGAAAAACGCCTGTCCAAGCAACTGCGGGACAATATGGAATCGGCGCGGATGATGCCCATTGAAGGGCTATTAAAACGGTTTCCGCCGATGGTAAAACAGTTATCAATGGTGCATCAAAAGGCGGTGAACCTGAAGATTCAGGGGGCCGGGGTTTTGATTGATAAAACGGTGACGGAAAACCTCTATGATGCCCTGCTCCATTTGGTGCGTAATGCCTTTGATCATGGCATTGAAGGGCCCGCAGAACGGCGCAGCCGGGGCAAACCGGAACAGGGACAGATCGAAATTGCCGCCTATAACCAGGGGAACCGCACGATGATTGAGGTGCGGGATGATGGCCAGGGGTTGAATGTGGGGCGCATTTTGGAGCGGGCGATCGCCCACAACCTCATCACCCCCACGGAAGCCACCCAAATCCGCCACAGTCCCGACTCAGCAGACCGGCTCTTAGCCCTCTTGTGTGAGCCGGGCTTTTCCACAGCGGCACAGGTGACGGATCTTTCGGGCCGGGGCGTGGGGTTAGATGTGGTGAAAACCCAACTGGCTCAAATTAAAGGGACGTTACAGGTAATTGACCGGGGCGCACAGGGCACAACATTCTCGATTCAAATTCGGGAATCATTACTCAGTGCGCGGCTGTTGATCTGTCGGGCGGGGCAATCGGTCTATGGGTTTGTTTCCAATGAAATTGAGCAGGTGTTAATTCCGGGGGAAAAGCTGCGGGTTTTGGCGGGGCAAAAGGTGCTGGATTGGCATCAGGCGGAAGATGAATATACGATTCCGGTTTATGAATTGGGGGCGTTGTTTAAGTCGCCGCCCCGGTTGGCGACGAGTCGTTTGGGGTTGGCAGGGAATGGGGAGTTACAGCCGGTGCTGACCACGCCGCAAAATATTGCCCCGGTGCTGTTGTTGCGGACTCCCGATGGTTTGCTGGGTTTGGAAGTGGAGCAGGTGATTGAGGAGCAGGAGTTGGTGATTAAGCCGATTTCCGATGCGATCGCCCCTCCCCCCTACCTTTACGGCTGTAGCATTCTTGCCGATGGTCGTCTTACCCTCGTCATTGATGGGGCGATGTTGGTGCAATATACCCAACGCAACGGGATGCGCCAAATCCAAGAAACGCCCCCACCTTTGGCTCTGGCTAGTAATACTTTTCCCCCAGATTTAGCGACGGAAACCCTAGGGCTATACGTCCCCCCCAGCCATCCCGCCGATGCCATGCCGCCGCCACTGGATTTGATGGCGGAATCTCCCCCCACGGCAAAAACGACCATTTTAGTGATTGATGATTCCCTGACGGAGCGGCAAACTTTGGGGTTAATCCTCAAACGGGCGGGCCAGCAGGTGATTGAAGCCAAAGATGGCCGGGAGGCGTTGGAAATTTTACGCAGTGGTCGCTCCGTTGATGGGATGATCTGTGATATTGAGATGCCCCGCCTCAATGGGTTGGAGTTTCTCAGTGCGGTGCGCCAGGATCTGCAATGGGCGAAAATCCCTGTGGTGATGCTCACTTCCCGCAGTCGGGATAAGTTTCAGGCGATCGCCCTCGAATTGGGGGCCTATGCCTACCTCACGAAGCCCTATGTGGAGCAGGAAATCCTCACCACCCTCACCGCTGCCCTCAAAGCCGCAGGCCGCCCATGATCAACCAACGCGCTGAACCGGATTTAATGCGGGTGATTGTCTTTGCGATCGGCCCCCATCTCTTTGCCTTGCCGATGAAGGTGGTGGTCAAAATCAGCCCCCGCCCCCCGGAACTGCACCCGGATTTTGATGATGTGGGGTTATTGGATTTGGAGGGGGAAACGGTGAGGCTATTAAGGCTGGAGCCGCTGTTAGCGTTGAACGCCCCCACGGAGCGGCCGTTTTTAATTTTGGTACGCACACCCCAAGGTTTAGGGGGCATTCAGGTGACGGAGTTACCCAACATGATGGAATTACCGATGGCGACGATCCAACCGCTCCCGGATGCTTCGACGATGCTCCGCCGCCTCAGCCAATATGTGGCCCTCTGGCATTTGGGCAACGGCCAACAACCAATTTTCCTCCTCGACTTGGCCCTCACCTTCGATCAATTGGCCCTCAAAGGGGCCTAAACCCCAATAAACCAACTTGTCCCCGTCCACAGGTAATAAAACCCCGTTAACATCAACGCCACACTCCCAAAGCGAATCACCCCCTCCGAATGAGTCAGCAAGCCCCGACTTTGCTTTGCCAATCCCGTAAACAAACTGGCGAGAAAAATTAACCCCGTATAACCCAAGGCATAACACACC
>JAABSU010000321.1 GCA_011390265.1 Spirulina sp. | reverse complement strand
GCCAATGTGGGGCAAAAAACCGGCAGCCCAAACGTTGCCGGGTTCACCGGATTCTTATAGGTAAAATGGCGATATTTCATACAAAACCGATCCCACGCCGCCACCTGAATACCAAACACATTGATGAATAAATTGGCCAACCAGGGCGAAAGCGGGATTTGAAAATAAATCCTTTTGCCGAAATAATCACAAACTTCTTTAAGCGCCTCATTCACCATCAGCGGTGGATTGCCCAGCACTAACTGTTTTAAATAGATATCATCCAACTGATTGACCACATCGTAGGGCAGCGGATTATCCACCAAATAGCGCACCACCGTCGCAATATCCCGACCATGGAGATAGTGAAAGCTGGCATCGGCTTTGAAGAACCGCGCTAAACCGATCCACTTTGTCACCTCTGCTAATCCCCCGGAAATATGGGAATAGGGCTTGGTGGAACTGCCGCCAAATACTAATGTGGGAAACAGAATCGTAATTTTTGGCGCTAATTCCAAACGACCTAAGCGAGAATGGCAATCATATTTAGAGCGGATATAATCGGTGCCAATTTGCTTCGATTCTTCTAACAGCTTATTGTCGTGATCTAGAATACTCGCTGTGGAGAAATAGAGCACCTGCTGACAGCGTTGGGGATCCAGTAGATTAATCAGCCGAATTGTTTTGGCAATATTAACATCAAATACTTCTGAAGTTCCCCCCCAAGCATTGGCGGTGAGGATGGCAATATCGATGGTTTTGAGCAGCTTGGCCTGATGCTCAATATCGTGCATATCCCCATGGATGAGATGCACGCCCTCACGGGCTTCGACATCAAACTGGACTTTGGCGGGATTGCGGACTAGAAAAAATAGTTCGTGGGGACTGTTTTCGATCAGGGTTTCGGCAATGTAATGGCCAATGCAACCGCTGCCACCCGTGATAAAAATGCGCTTGCGTGGGGAGGAAGAGGATTTGGTTTGCACCATTAGCCAGTAGGGATAAAGATTGCCAAGGGGTTAAGCGATTTAGGAGAGGGAGGTGGTAATCATTAGCAGCTTAGAGGGCGCATCTCAGTGAACCCACCCCGCCCTACGGGCACCCCTCCGAGGAGGGGAAATATTCCGAAAATCCCCTCCTTGGAGGGGTAGGGGTGGGTTATCTGAAGCCCTCGCAAAAGTGAGATGCCCCCAACTTAGATGGGCGATCGCCCTCTCCTGAGTCATTGATCTACAGGCCTAGTTTAGGCTTGAACGGCCAAAAGTTGATCGACTTGCTTGGCGATCGCAAAGAAATGCTCAACATTTTCCTCTGGTGTACCGGGGAGTACCCCATGGCCCAAATTGAGGATATGTCCTTGGCCGCCGCCTTTGCGCACCGTATCTAAAATGCGATCGGTGATGAAATCTTTGGAGCCAAACAGCACACCGGGATCCATATTGCCCTGCACTTTCATGGCCGGGCCTAACCGTTGCCGCGCTTCGGCCAGATCCATCGTCCAATCGACGCTGATAATATCCACGCCACTTTTACCCATGCGCTCCAATACGCCCGCACTGCCGCTGATGTAGAGGATCAAGGGGGTGTCGGGATGCTTGGCTTTAACGGCCTTCACCACCTGCTGATGGTAGGGGAGGGCAAACACTTCGTAATCTTGGGGGCTGAGTTCTCCCGCCCAAGAGTCGAACATCTGCACGATTTGAGCGCCGCATTCGATTTGATAACAAACATAGGTGGCGATCGCCTCCGCCAACTTCCCTAAGAAGGAATGGAGCAGATCCGGCTGAGAAAAGGCCATGCCCTTAATCACCGCATAGTTTTTCGAGCTTTTTCCCTCAACGGCATAGGCCGCCAACGTCCAAGGCGCACCGACAAAGCCTAACACCGTGGATTGATTGCCCACTTCTTGGCGTAGGGTTTGCAGGATCGTGCGGATGAAGGGGAGGGAGGCATCGGGGTCGAGGGGGTGGAGGTTGTCCACCTGTTCCTGGGTACGAATTGGGGGATCGATGATCGGCCCTTTGCTTTCGATAATCTCAAAGGGGATGCCAATACCCGGCAGGGGCGTGAGGATATCGGAGAACATGATCACGCCATCGGGTCGAAAGGCCCGCCAAGGTTGCAGGGAAATTTCAATGGCGAGATCGGCATTTTCGGAGCGATCGCGAAAACTGGGGTATTTATCCCGCAAATCCCGATAAACCTTCATGTAGCGTCCGGCTTGGCGCATCATCCAGACGGGCGGCCTTGCCAAGATTTCCCCCCGTGCCACCCTCAACAAATGTGGTAACTCCGACCCCGTCATAGAAACTCCGTTATAAATACTGATTTTGAGTGCATTTGCCAGCTTATCATTACGGTGGAAATGGGATAGAGCATCGTAACGGATTGTTAAGGAGAAGCGAGCGTGGTAACTGTGTGCTGTGGTGGGGTGGAATTTACGGGGATTGCGGCGATTATTTTTGATAAGGATGGCACGTTGGAGAATTCGCCGGCCTATTTACGAGCTTTGGCCCTGAAGCGATCGCGCCTCATTGATGCCCAGATTCCGGGGGTGGGGGAGCCGTTGCTGATGGCCTTTGGTGTACAGGGGGGGG
>JAABSU010000320.1 GCA_011390265.1 Spirulina sp. | reverse complement strand
TCGGCGTTGGCCTTGCGATCGTTCCCCAAAATCGCATAAACCAGCCCCCGGTATTTATAGGCCAGCAGATAGTCCGGTTGTAAAAAAATTGCCTGGGAAAAATCCGCCAAAGCTTCGCTATACCGCTCCTGTTTCGCCTTTTCTACCCCTTTGATGTAGTACCATTGCGCCTCATTTTCAACAGGATTGGCGGGGGCGGGTGGGGGGGTGGGGGCGGTGACGGGGTTGACTTTGAGATATTCGTAGGCCTCATTAATTTCCTTAATCCGGGATTCGGCGGTAGCTTGCTCTGCTGGGGGAGCGGTGACAAAGCGATCGGGATGCCATTCTTTAACGAGCCGTCGATAGGCCTGCTTAATTTCGTCCGCTGATACCCCCGGACGTAGCCCCAAAATTTCGTAATAGCGATAGACATTAGCCATGCTATCGAGCGCGGTTCAATGCTTTGTATCTTAGCGGAGGAAGTTCCCCTAGACTGCTCTAATCCCTGAGGGAATGTGATGGGTTTTCCCCCACGCAACCAAAACAGTCGTCCGGATAACTCCCCCCCACACCGTAGATTGGATTGACCACTGCAAACTCTTTAAAGCACTGGTTTCCAACACCTATTGTGTGAGGAAAACGTATGCGTGTCACGAATCTTGCCCTGCTTTCTTTGTTGCCTTTGTTGCCCAGTTTTGCAGCTTCTGCTGAGACAGGAATTTTGCCCGAAGGAGCGGTTTTAGGGACGAGCGACGCGGATCGCGCCCCCGAAGCTACCCCCCAAACTTTAGCCCGTGTGGATCTCGAAGCAACCCGGCAAGCGGTTCAGTCGAGTCAGCCCCAGGTGATGACCGGAGCCATTGAGTTTGGTGCAGCGCCGATCGCGCTGGAATTCAGCGAGCCTACCCTGCCATTGACCCCAGAACCGGCGGTGATCCTTGAGTCAGAGGCTCCTGTGGCCTTGGCTCCGGGTGAAGTGAGCGCCCCACCACAAACCTTGGCCTTTGCCGCCGCCCCAGGGGAAGCAGATGCACCGGAGGCGATCGCCCTGGCCTCGCCTGAAGTCAGCACTGCCCCCCAAGTTTTAGCCCTTGCCGACTATCAAGGGTCACAGCCCCAAACCGGAGCCGCTGCCTTGCAAATCGCCGCCGCCCCCACCCCGGAGGCCGCTTCCCTAGAAACCGCCACCGAGTTAAGCCTCGAACCCGTGGAATTGGCAGCCCGCGATCCCAACTGTGATCTGGAAAATCTCCAAGCCAATGCCCGCCTCGATAGCCCCCTCTATGTGGCCCAAGCCGCCCGTTGTTACCGACCCCAGCGGATTGAAGCGGTGGAGGTTCCTGAGTCGAAATCCTTCGGCTCTTCCCCTGCCATGAGTATCTATATCCCCGTTGGCTATGGGGCAGACAATAACACCGTTTTCCTCAATGCCAACTATCAAGCCTCAGTGCGGCCCCCAGCGGATGGTTCTCTGTTTAATGGTGGGATCGGTGTGGGCTTAGGGGATGCCACCAATGCCGTCGGTGTGGAGCTTTCCTATGCTTTTGCCAATAATGATCCCTTTGGGGAAGGCGGGTTTAACGCCAAAGTACACCGTCGTTTAGATGATGATTGGGCGATCGCCGCCGGTTGGAATGGCTTCCTCAACATCGGCCGCAACGACTTTGAACATTCCCTCTACGGAGCCGTCACCAAAGTCTTCCGCCTCCAAGATTCCTTGGATGAACCCTTGAGCCGTCTCTCCGTCACGGGTGGCCTGGGCACGAATCAATTCCGCTCTAATGGTGCTGTGTTTGCTGGCGAGAACAATATCAACGTCTTTGGCAACATGGCCCTGCGGGTAGCTCGCCCCGTCAGCTTGATTGCGGAATGGACAGGTCAAGACCTCGGCTTAGGGATGTCCATTGCCCCCTTCCGCAACTTCCCCCTGACCATTACCCCCGCCGTGCGGGATGTGGTCAGCACCCAAGGCCGGCCGGCTCGGTTTGTCATTGGTTTAGGGACGGCGTTCCGTTTCTAAGCCAGTAGTCCATTTTCGCAAATATCGCAAATGTTATGAGGAGAAATTCACCATGCAACGGCATTTTCTTTGGTTAGGTTTGTTGGCTTGGACTGCTCTGGGTTTACCCGCCCAAGCTGTGAGCCAAGGGGATATTACCGGCACAAATGTCTGGAATAATAACCCCCCGATTTTTGACCTTAACGCTCCGGAAATTAGCGATCTGATTGACCGGGTGAACCTGTTTAACAGTGAAGCGGATACGGTTTATAGCACCTGTAGCGGGGCGATCGCCCAAGCTCAAGGCCCTCGCCGCTTCGCTCGCCCCGATTCCCCCAACGCCACCAAGCCCCTCCCCGCTGCCTGTGTGCGGCTGATGGAACTGGAGCGCACAGGCAATAGCCTCCGCGAAGAAGTAAGGGAGGTGGAAGCCCTTTATGGCAATCCGGCCTTTTTAACCTGGTAATTCCCGCTTTGGGTTGGGGTCGTTAACGCCAACCCCCTCTAATCCATTTTCCCTGAGGAGTTTTACAACCATGCGTACACCATTTGCCACCGGCTTGGCCACCATTTTATGGGCCTTGTCCCTAATCCCCGCCGCCCAAGCC
>JAABSU010000319.1 GCA_011390265.1 Spirulina sp. | reverse complement strand
TGCGTAGTTTCCCATCCCGGCCCATGTTGAGGATGTTTTTGCCCGTTCTCCACCGCTCAGTTCCCCGCTCGGCAATTTTCCTCGCCACCGCATAAGGAACAAGCCCCTTCGATAAGGCCCATGCCTTGATTTTGATCAACGGTGGCATTTTCCCAGGGCCACGGCCTGCGATTTTCCAGCGGGCATTGGGATCGGTGCTGGTGATCGTGAATCCGAAGACCCTCGTGCGCCGTTGCCACGAATTAGCCAGGTCGCCACTCACCCCCCGGTAGGAGCGATCGCGCACATCCCGCAAGGCTTGCTCGGATTCCTCGTTGAAAATCTGCCCAATCCGGCTCTGATATTTTTTGGCCATCCGCTTGTAACCGGGGGATGAGGCGCGAAACATGGGCTTGCTTGCCATGATGTACTATAAAAGTATGGTCATTATCGCTTATTTTATCGAGAGAGTAGCATTATGAGACAGATTACAATTGATGACTCCACTTCTAGTTTTGACTTTTTAGATAATCTCATCAGGGAATTTGGAGTATCTTCTGGCGAATCAACACGAGCATTACTGGTTGACGCTCCATTTGAATGCTCTGAAATATTTGCTCACCCCAATATTCAAAAAATCCCAAAGGCCAACCCCACGGTGACGGTGCTAGGGCTAACAGAGGATCAGCCGATCCATGTTGTCGCACTCCTTACGATTGCCCCTTGGTCTATGGTCTTCACTCAGGTTTATGCAGGGGGAGGACGATCCCCTTCATCGGGAGAATTTGCCGTCACCACCAACACCATCAAATTCCATTCCGGTGACATTGAAGCAAGGATCTGCCCGGCTTTGGTGCTTCTGCCTTAATTGCTCCTGGCAGAACATGGGCTTGTTTGCCATGGGTTTGGTTTATCATGGAGAAATAGGCGATCGCCTATCCAATATTTTACCAACGAGGCGAGTTCTCACCCGTGATGCGGGCCGGTAGCACCCCACCCCTACCCCCGTATCACCCATGGCAAGAAATGCAACCGGCGCAGGCTATTGCTGCGCCTACGACCCCACAAGCGACACCAACATCCTCATTGCGATGTTGACCCTCAACGGGACAGAAGAGGTCGAATCCGAAACCTCCCAAGGGCATCCCTATCTGGCTCACGGGACGCTTGTTGATTATGACGAATTGGAGACGGCGCGATCGCTCGAACTGGAGATCGAATTCGAGCAAATCACGGCCAATCAAATCCCCCTGATCATGAACCGGCGGGGCGCAAGCGGCACATTCCAGCATCCCGTAGCACAGCAAATTTCCATGGCAGCGGCCACTGCCACCGTTACCGGATTAACTGAAGATCAGCCCGTGCAAATCACGGAAATCTTAGGGGTTGCACCAGGGCAACGGCCGTTAACCCAAGTGCCAACGGGAGTAGGTGAACCGGCTACGGCCGGTGAATTTACCGTCACCGCTAACACGATCACCTTCCATGCTGATGATATTGGCCCGGGTAAGGTGGCGGGTTTGCGATACATGAAATCGACGACCAAGTTGGTCTATGGCGGCCCCAATGCGATCGCCGGTTTCGACTCCCTCGAAATTTATGTTGAGCAGGAATTGACCAAGGTAAACCCGATGGGATTTTTCTTTCCCAAGGTCAAGCTCACCAGCGGGGCGCAATTTGCAATCCAAGCGGGGGGCGATGCCGTCACCCTCACGGGCAAGGCGTTGATCGACACGGCGCGGGGTTTTGTGGATTATTTTGCGGCTTGGGAGTTAGATTAGGTTTAACCATGTTTAGGTCTCCCCCTGGCGATGCTGGGGGGCTTTTTATGGAGTGCCGATGGCCCTAACCGATTTTTACCACCGATTCCCGGCGGGGCGAATCCGACGGATTCCGCTTTGTCCCCTGGTTTGCATAGATGCGCTGGAGATCGCATTTTCCGAACTCAGGGAAACCCTCTCCCGTGTTGATCATGATCAATCCTATTCCTCCCTCTGGCAGGATTCCCCAAAGTTTCGCTATCAGATTTCCGAGATCCTGAAGTTGAACGGCTTGGAGGGGTGGGATCTCCAGTTGGGGGATTTGGTGGCGTTGACCATTGGTGGGGAGCGCCCCCCGCTATTGGCCCAATACAATTTTCTGATTGAGGATTTCACGCCCCAACCCAAGGACGCGATCGCTGATGATGCGGGGGAGCTATCCCCATCGCCCCGGCCTCAACCGAAAAAGATGTCCGACGTATTCCCGTTGTTCGACACTGGCGGGGCGTTGGTCTATCCCCGTGGCGTGATGGCCGCTGATCATGGGGAGTTCGAGGCGGTCTACGGTAGGCTGGCGGCAGAGCTTCAGGAGGTGGAATCGGCTTGGTCATTGTGCCACCCGGCGACCGCTCTATTGTGGAGCGGCGAAGCCAATGCGTTGGCCCTGCGATTGGTGGAGATGTTCGGGTTGAATCCGGCGCGGCTGAATGTTCATCAGGTCTGCGAGTTGGCGATCGCCTATCGGGATGAACCGGGGTTATTGCCGCAACTGGCGGGGCTGGTGGATGTTGAACCGGAGGAGAGCGATCGCCGGAAGGACAGCCCCCCAATGCCGAAAACCCACAGCGCGATCTATTTTGTCG
>JAABSU010000318.1 GCA_011390265.1 Spirulina sp. | reverse complement strand
ACAAACCAAACGAGATTGGGATATTGAAGGATGCGGGCCGGTTCGTCTTGGAGGAGGTGACGACCGGGGGGGAGGCTGCACACTTGGGCATGGGTGGCGGCATTTTGCACCAATTCCTTGAGGGCGTTGCTGTCTTCAATGTTGGGGAAGGGTTGACGACAGAGGAGGTCGAAGACTTCGGCGATCGCCGTCTGTTGATGAAATTTTGCCGCCAAATCGGGATAACGCTGGAGCACGGCAAAAAATTCTTCGGCCCCCAACGTGATTGCAACGGTTTCGGTGGAGGCGATCGCCGTTTCGCAAGGAATGCCCCGCAGCAAACTCACCCAACCGATCATGTCCCCCGCTTGCAGCAGTTGCAGCGTCAGGGGCATTTTCGTTGTGGGGTCGTAGCCAATCAGTCGTACTTGCCCTTCGTAGAGAATCACCACCTGATGGGGGATCTTATCCCGCACCAACAGGGTTTGACCCATGCGATAGCGAAAGGGCCGCATCCGACCCAAAACAGCGGCGATCGCCGTTGGGGGCAACATTCCCAGGGGCGTTTGAGCAGTAAGAAAACTTTGAATTTCGCTGACGGTGTAGGCCATAACGGGGGCGAGCAAGCACGGATCCTTTCCAGAATACCCAATCCCCCAAGGTTGTGGCAGATGCGCGAACAGCCAAATCTGGACATGAGCCAGCGATCGCCTCCCCTGGTGGATCTTAAAGAATTCGTTACAATGGCGAGGGGGTCGCAGCCAGTCGAGAACTTTTTTTGAAGAATTGTGTCTGAAACAGGGTATCGTGGGAAGCGATCGCAATCAATTTTATTGTTATAGGAATGGGTCTGAGGGCTTCAATGAGATTCAAGCAGATTATCCACCCCCTGATGTTGGCCAGTTTGACGGTTTTGACCCTAGGACTCCCTGGGGGGGTTCAAGCCCAAGAATTTTTTGACCCTGAGCCGGATCCCTTTGCCGTTGAAGATCCGCGTATTTTGCAGCAAAGCAGCAGTGTTTTGAGTATGCGAGGCGGCATGGCATTGCTCGACGAAGGGCGCAGAGCCACGGCCCAAGGCAATCATGACCTTGCCGTGGAAAAGCTCCAAGCCACCCGTCAGGTTTTTAACCAACTCTCCAATTTTTACCAACAACTCTCCGGCTCCTTTGCCGGGATTAACAGCCGCCGCGCCGCCCAACAACGGCAACAGGCCCTGGAAACGGCCCAACTGCGGGATCAATCCACCTATGAACTGGCTTTAGCGCACCACGCCCAAGGCCGTACCGATCTATCAATCCCGTTGTTGATCCAAATCGTGCGATCGCAAAATCCCACCACGCCCCTGGGTCGTCAAGCCCATGAGCAATTGGTGCGGTTTGGCTTTGTCCTCCCTACGGGTGATTTTGCCACTATCGTCCCTGAAGTAATCCCGACTTTACTCAGCTTTGACGGCGGCCAAAACCTGATCCGCGAAGCTGAAGCGGCGGTCAATGGGGGCAATTACAATCAAGCCCAGGCTAATTTCCAGCAAGCCCGGCAAGTTTTTAACCAACTCTCTAACTTCCACCAACAACTCTCTGAGACTTTTTCCGGGATTGATCGGGAGGTTGCCCAGGATCAACGGCAAAAAGCCCTCGAAAGTGCCCAACTGCGGGATCAAACCACCTATCAACTGGCCCTCGTCCACCGCGCCCAAAATCAGCCGGAACTTTCGGTGCCACTGTTGATCCAAATCGTGCGATCGCAGAATCCCACCAATGGTCTTGGCCAGCAAGCCTTCCAGCAACTCGTTGAACTGGGCTTTGCGGACTAACCCATTCTCCCCCCAATGTCCAACGGGGCGTTAAAATCAGGTTTATGTTTAAAGATCCCTTTGTAAACTGACCTATGGTGAGCCTCAACCAAGTTGAATCGATGATTAAGGCCCAATTGCCCGATGCCCAAGTGACGGTAGAAGACCTCACGGGGGGCGGGGATCATCTCCAAGCGACGGTAATTTCCACCGCTTTTGAAGGGAAAACCCGGGTTAAACAGCATCAGATGGTCTACGGCGCTTTACAAGAAGCTCTGGCCACGGAAGCAATCCACGCCTTGGCGTTAAAAACCTATACCCCGGATAGTTGGGCGATCGCCAACCCCTAATTTTTCAAATCTCATTCCCTTTTCACTGTTCTACTACCCCCTAAATCACGATGACTCCAGAAGTCCAAAAACGCATCGATGACCTCGTACAACAAGATAAAATTGTTGTGTTCATGAAGGGTTCCAAATTAATGCCCCAATGTGGGTTTTCTAACAATGTTGTGCAGATCCTCAACATTTGCGGCGTACCCTTTAGCACCTTCGATGTGCTTTCTGATCCAGAAGTCCGCCAAGGCATCAAGGAATATTCCCAATGGCCCACGATTCCCCAGGTTTATCTCAATGGGGAATTTCTAGGCGGTTCCGATATCCTGATCGAGCTTTACCAAAGTGGCGAACTCCAACAAATGGTTGAAGTTGCCTTAGCCTCTTAAGAAAGCATAGCATCGACAATTCAAACCCCCTCGCTCTCCTGGAGTGAGGGGTTTAGCCTTAGGGGCGTTCAAGCTCACCGGCAGAAATGAAGCGTAGCAGAATTGC
>JAABSU010000033.1 GCA_011390265.1 Spirulina sp. | reverse complement strand
ATGACAATTGGCAGCCGACAATTCAGGGACGGGTGGCGAAGATGGATTGGGATCAAAAGGCGAAACCAACACCGCTGTTGGTGTTGGAGCAGTCAGGGGATGGGGTGAATGTCAGTTTCCGCACCAATCCCAATCGCCGGGCCGGGGGGCCACCTCCAGCACCGCCGAAAACCGCTGGCACGCCCAAACGGCGATCGCCCTCCGATGCTGCCGCCAAACCGGCCCCTGGGGGATCCGCCAAAGCCTCGCCCAAATCTCCACGGGGCGGCTCTTCTGCCAAACGTTAGGGATTAAGTGGTGGCGTGGGCGCGATCGCGCACTTCTTTAAGGTGGCCATCTTCGAGGTGAACGAGGCGATCAGCAATATCGAGGATGCGATTGTCATGGGTGACGATCAGGCTGGCACAGCCTTGGTCTTTAGCCAGTTGTTGAATCAGTTCCACGACGGCCCGCCCCGATTGACCATCAAGGGCGGCGGTGGGTTCATCGGCGAGGATCATTTTCGGATGACTGACGAGGGCGCGGGCGATCGCCACCCGCTGCTTTTGCCCCCCCGACATTTGGGATGGGTAATAATCAATATGATCCGCCAACCCCACAGCGGTTAGGATCGCCGCCGCCTGGGCCTGGGCTTGGCGATGGCTGACGGGGTGGAGTTCGGCGGCCATTTGGACATTTTGGCGGGCAGTGAGGGAGTTGAGCAGGTTGTGACCCTGGAAGATGTAGCCGATATTGCGCCGCAGCCGCACCAATTCCCCTTTGGAAGCAGAGACTAATTCTTGACCCAAAACCCGCAGTTGCCCCTCTTGGGCCGATCGCAGCGCCCCCATTAACGTGAGCAATGTCGTTTTCCCAGAACCGGAGGGGCCTTTCATCAACACCACTTCCCCCGCTGTGAGGTGGAAGTTGATGTCAAAGAGAATTTGTTTGCGGAGAGCGCCGGTGCCGTAGTAGTGGTTGAGGCGACGAATGGCAACAATTTCATTGATTTCATCCATGGGTTCCATCTGGGGCGCAGCGCATCCTGGAGGCAAACTCGTTAACACAGGATCAGAAAATATCAGCGGGGTCAGCAGCACTGAGTTTGCGGATGGCGATCGCCCCCGACCCCACACACATCACCACCGTCAACAGTAACACAGTAGCCGCTTTGCCCAAGGTCATGGCCATCGGTAGGCTGGTGGCTTGGGCGGTGAGCACATAGAGGATACTGGAAATGCCAAAACCGGGGGCATAGCCAATCACCGCCAGGATTAAGGCCTGTTGGAATACCACCCCCAAGAGGTAGCGATCGCCATAGCCCATGGCCTTCAACGTCGCATATTCCGGCAGGTGATCCGCCACATCGGTATAAAGGATCTGGTAGACAATCACAATGCCGACAATGAAGCCCATCCCCGCCCCGAGGCTAAAAATAAACCCGATGGCCGTGGCGGTTTGCCAATAGTTTTTCTCAAAATCAATAAATTCCTGACGGGACATCACCATCACATCATTGGGCAATGTGGTTTTCAGGCGTGCAATCACCGGCCCCGGATCGGTCTCCGGCGCTAAAACAATCACCCCCATATCAATTACCCCCCGCTGCCGATTGGGAAAAAGGTTCAAAAAAGTCTGGTCACTGACGAGGATATTGCCATCGGCCCCAAAGGACGCGCCCAATTCAAACAACTCCACCACCGTTAGCCGTTGCCCCCCCGCCTCTGTTTCCACTAATTTTTCAGAGGCAAACCAGTCCGGAACCGGGCCAAACTCCGGGCGGGAGAGGCGATCGAACAGGATGCCATTTTCCCGTTTAATCTCGTGCTGGTGTTCTGCAAGGCCGGGAAAATCGAGGACATCATCCACCGGATTGATGCCAATGGCCATGATCGCCCGGGTTGCCTTGGTTTCGGGGTTTTTCCAGAGGGCAAAGTCGAGATAGATCGGGTAAATCGCTTCCACCCCCTCCACGCCCAAACTTTGGTAGAGGCGGCGCTGGGAAAAGGAAGCCATGGCGATCAGGGCAGTGGACTCCGGACTCATTAAAAACACATCCCCCTTAACGCGACGGTGGAGAACGACGGCACTTTCAAAAAGGGCATCGCGAAAGCCAAATTGCATAAACATCAACAAATTGGCGAAGCTAATACCCGCCATGGCGACGAGGAGGCGAATGCGTTCGTGGGAGAGTTGGAGCCAAGCGAGGGGGGTTTTCATGGTTGGGAGGAACGATGAATTTCGGCAATCACTTTGGCATTGGTCAAGCCCACCACCACTTGACTATCGGCAGCACTGAGTAAAATCTCCACTTCCACCACCCGCACATCCACATCGGCGGCGGGGTCAGTGGCCAGGACGGCGCGGCGACCCACTTGGCGGCCAATTTTGGCGACGCGACCTTCGAGGGGTTCGTTGAAGGTGTTGTTTTCGCTGGTGATGGTTGCTTTTTGGTTGAGGGCCACTTGGGTAATGTCACTTTCGTAAACCTCAGCGACGACGACCATTTGATCCGTGCGCCCCAGATCGAGGATGCCCTGCGCCCCATCGATCGCCTCCCCCGGTCGGGCATGGATTTTGATCACTTGGCCGGTCATGGGCGATCGCACAATCCCCAATTCTAAATCCGCCACCGCTTGACGCACCTGCGCTTCTGCTTGGCCCACCTGGGCACGGGCTTGGGCCACCTCCACGGGGCGCACCTCCGCAATGCGATCGCGATTGGCTTGGGCTTCCCGAATCTGTTGGCCTAAGGTGTTGTCGTTTTCCTGGGCAGCGGCCACCGCTTCCGCCAATTCTTTTTGAGCGGTAATCCAGGCCAACTGTCGTTGATCCCGCTCGGAGGCAGAAACCACGCCATCATCATAGAGGGATTGGTAGCGGTTGTATTCCGCCGCTGCGGTGTTGAGGGCGGCTTGCAGGCGTTCCGCTGTGGCTTGGTTGGTGCGGCGCTGCCCCTGTTGTTGGCTCGTTAAGGTGGCAATGCGGGCCTCGGCGGCTTGGATTTCGCCGGCTTTGGCCCCGGCTTCGACAATGTTGAGGGCGGCTTCGGCAACGGTTAGATCCTGCCGGGCGGTTTCGAGGGTGGCCTGGAGGCGCTCGTAGTTATCCAGTTGGGCGATGATTTGATCGACGACAACGCGATCGCCCTCCTCTACTAAAAGTCGTTCAATCTTTGCCCCCCCCAAGGCGGGCGGTGCAGAAACAGCAATTACTTGGCCCAAAGGCTCAATGCGACCTAGGGCAGTAATGGCCTCGATGGGGGCCTGTTCTGGTGGTGGCTCTTCTGGAGCACTAGCCGTGGGTTCGCGCAGCAATGTTAAGGCATACACCACGCTTCCCCCCAGGAGCATCACCCCCAACAGCACCAAACCAATTAGATTTTTCCGCCGTTTTAACTCGGAAATAACAGTTCTGCCCTTCACGAAGTCCTTGTTAATCTCCTTGCCCTGTTTATTCTAGGGGAAAAAGAAAGGGGGCGATCGCCCCCTACTCAGATTACTGGTGATTTTGATCACCTACGCTCAATCCCTAGACATCGTAGTAGAGCATAAACTCATAGGGATGGGGCCGCAGACGCATCGGGTTAATTTCCGCATCGATCTTGTAGGCGATCCAGTTTTCAATGAAATCTGGAGTCAATACACCAGTGCTGATCAAAAACTCCTGATCATTCTTCAGGGCTTCGAGAGCCTCCTCTAAAGAACCGGGGGTGCTGGGAATCTTGCTCAACTCTTCCGGGCTGAGATCATAGATATCCACATCCAAGGGCGAACCGGGATCGATTTGGTTCTTAATCCCATCAATCCCCGCCAACAGCATCACCGCAAAGGCAATATAAGGGTTAGCCGTGGCATCGGGGCAACGGAATTCCAACCGTTTGGCCTTGGGGTTGGGGCCAGATAAGGGGATCCGCACCGAAGCCGAACGGTTCCCTTGGGAATAGGCCAAGTTCACCGGCGCTTCAAAACCGGGAACCAACCGCTTGTAGGAGTTCACCGAGGGGTTCGTAAAGGCCAGGATGGCCGGAGCGTGCTTGAGAATCCCACCGATATACCACAGAGCCGTTTGGCTCAAGTTGGCATAACCATCGGGGCTAAAGAACGTCGGCTCACCCCCTTGCCAGATCGACTGGTGGGTGTGCATCCCGGAACCGTTGTCATTGAACAGCGGTTTGGGCATAAACGTTGCCGTTTTGCCGTACTTCTTGGCGACGTTTTTGACCACATACTTATAGATCATCAAATCGTCGGCGGCTTGGATCATCGTGTTGAACCGCACCCCTAACTCGTTCTGTCCCCCCGTTGCCACTTCATGGTGGTGTTTTTCAATGGGGACGTTGCAGGCCTTCATCGTCAGCAGCATTTCCGTGCGGATATCCTGCATGGTGTCCGTAGGCGCAACGGGGAAATAGCCTTCCTTGTAACGGGGTTTGTAGCCGAGGTTGCCCCCTGCCTCTTCCCGGCCGGAGTTCCAGCGACCTTCAACGCTGTCCACGTGGTAGTAGCCTTCGTGCTCGTTTTGGTCAAACCGGACATCATCGAACAGGAAAAACTCCGCCTCGGGGCCAAAGTAGGCAGTGTCGCCAATGCCGGTGGTGGCGAGATAATCCACGGCTTTCTGAGCGATGCTGCGGGGGTCACGGGCGTACCATTCGCCGGTACGGGGTTCCTTGATGCTGCAAATCATGCTCAAGGTCTTGTCTTTGTAGAAGGGATCGATCCAGGCCGTTTTCGGGTCGGGAACCATGGACATATCCGATTCGTTGATGGCTTTCCAGCCGCGAATGCTTGACCCATCAAAGGCGACACCATCCACGAAAGAGGCTTCATCAATCTGGTTTTGATAGAACGAGCAATGTTGCCATGTCCCCGGCAGGTCAACGAACTTCAGGTCGATGATTTCGATGCCTTCATCTTGAATCATCTGCAATACTTCTTGCGGTGTCTCTGGCATAAAGTGACTCCTTCTTCGGTTGTTCCGCCTATGTAGATCATCGAAACATCCTAGAAAGCGACTCGATCAGCAGTTGTATTCAGTGTTACAGAATTCAAGACCATTGATTAAATCATGCGAAAACTTACAGGCAGGATCCGCAGACCCCACGGGGGTAAGAAAGCCCATTACTCGTAATAATTCGCAATATTTGGCGATATTTTGTGAAGAAATATATCAATTGTGAGCCTAGAACCGATTCTCTTCGGGGGGGCTGGTTCAGACTGGCCGGTGCTGTGGGATGATGTTGCCTTGGTGAGGCCAGATTAAATGCTTGCAATCGGCTACCCGTAACAATATTAATAAGATGATTGATTTGGGAGCGCAGTTTTGATGAAAGATGCAGTAACCAGCTTAATAAGAAATTATGATGTGAGCGGCCGTTACTTTGACCGGGCCGCCATGGATGCTTTGCAGTCCTACTTCAAATCCGGCAATGACCGGATTGCGGTGGCGACGATGGTGACAGCCAATGCTGCCACGATTGTCAAAACCGCTGGGGCGACGCTGTTTGAGACCGTGCCGGAACTCCTCCGTCCCGGTGGCAATGCCTATACGACCCGTCGCTATTCCGCCTGTTTGCGGGATATGGACTATTACCTGCGTTATGCCAGCTATGCGCTGGTGGCGGGGGATACTAATGTCCTGGATGAGCGGGTACTGCAAGGGCTACGGGAAACCTATAACTCCTTAGGGGTTCCCATTGGCCCGACGGTGATGGGCATTCAAATTATGAAGGATGTGGTCAAGGCCATGGCCCTGGATGCGGGGATCAGTGATGTGGGTTTCGTTGAGGATCCTTTTGAACATTTGGCGCGGGATCTGGGCGAGAAGAATCTCTAGCTGATTGGCATTGAGATGATTGGGGCGCGATCGCACCTTCCTGCGGGAATGGGCGATCGCGCCTTTGCTTTTGATTGGCGCTTAGGAGATGGAGGGTTATGGAGCCGTTAAATTTATGGGATCAGATTATCACCTGTAGTGAACAGGCCTTGACTACCGGGGCGTTACAGCCGATTCCCACCACCTGGAATTTTGTTGAGCAGGAGGGGTTGAGCTTTTTAGTGCGGGCGTTGGCGAATTTAGTGCGGAAGGAAACCCAAGGGGCGATGATGCGATCGCAACAGCCCAACTTTAACCCCTTTCTCCCCTACGAGCGGGAGTTATTTGTGGCGGATCTCTCCCCCAACCATGTCTGTTTGTTGAATAAATTTAATGTGGTGGATCACCACAGTTTGATTGTGACGCGGGGGTTTGAATCCCAAGATGATTGGTTGACGCTGGGGGATTTTGCAGCGGTGGCGGCGGGGTTGGCCCAAATTGATGGGCTGGCCTTTTATAACGGGGGGAGGGCGGCCGGGGCGAGTCAACCCCATAAGCATTTGCAACTCGTCCCCTTACCGCTGTTGCCGCCGGGCCATGGGTTGCCCTTGGAGGTGGCGATCGCCGCCATCCCCGACCCCGAAGCCCCCAACCCGATCCGCCATTTCCCCTTCCGCCACAGTTTCGCCCCCCTCAAACCGGGGGCCACACCCGCCGAACTCCTCGCCTGTTATGGCCAATTGCTGACCGAAGCGGGCATCAATTATCAAGGCACGACCCAAACCGCCCCCTACAATTGGCTGATGACGCGGCGGTGGATGGTGGTGATTCCGCGATCGCAGGACGAATACCAAGGCATCTCGGTCAATTCTCTCGGTTTTGCCGGGACGCTCTTTGTCAAAAACGCCACCCAGCAACAGCAACTCATGGACATTGGCCCCCTCTCCCTCCTCACTCAGGTGGCCATTCCCCGCTAACTTTCCCCAGGCTGTGGAAAACCATAGGGTATTTTCCACAGGTTTTCCACAGATGGAACCATTTTGTCTGTTTAACACTCTGATTGAATCCACCAATTGCACCAATCTTTACACAACATTAATTTTTGTTAAACTAGTAGGCGATGTAATACAATTTTAGGTTTTTGCCATTTCTGCACAACGCACGATTAGCCTTCTTAGCAAGTGGACAGATTTCTGTATGACCCAGCTTTTAACACTGACCCCCCATCCGGCTCAGGATCTCCAGACGCTCCAAACCGTTTGGCATGACCTCAATGCAGAGAGTTGTCCCCATCACTACAATTTTCACCTCCATAGCCGTAGCTCTGACGGTCAACTGGTGCCGGAAGACCTGATCACCCAAGCGGTGCGCATTGGCTTGAAGGGCATGGCAATCACCGACCACCACACCGTCGAGGGCTATTACCGCGCCCAAGCTTGGCTCGCCTCCCAATCTCTATCGCAGGCCCCCCATCTCTGGACGGGGGTAGAAATCACGGCCCAGGTGCATGATACTGATGTACATATTTTGGGCTATGGCTTCGATCCAGAGCATCCGATGATCCAGCCCTATCTGATGGGCGATAGCCCCACGGGTAATCTTGCCCAAGCTGCTTTTGTGATTGCGGCAATCCATGAAGCCGGGGGTTTAGCCGTCTTAGCCCACCCGGAACGTTACCGCCGCCCCGCCGCCGAACTGATCCCTGTGGTGGCGCAATGGGGGATCGATGGGGTGGAGACCTATTACAGTTATCGCAAAACGAATCCTTGGCAACCGAGTCCGGTGGAAACGGCACAGGTGAAGGATTTAGCGGAACAGTTCCATCTCTTCCAAACCTGCGGCACAGACACCCACGGCATAGATCTCCTGTTGCGCCTCTAACCGCTCCGAAACCGGGTTTTTGCGAGAGTCTTTGCTGATGATGAGCAGATCCCGCAACCCGGTTTCTCCTTTGCTGCGGGCTGATCGCTCAGAAACCGGGTTTTTGCGAGGGTCTTGGCTGATGATGAGCAGATCCCGCAACCCGGTTTCTCCTTTGTGGGCTGAGAAACCGGGTTGTTGGGGTTGGCTTGTGGTGGGCATGGGGGATGAAAAAACCCGGTTTCTAACCTGAGACTACATTGTTTTTGCAATCTCGCTTATGACTGACATCGCACGCCTTTGCTGCCAATGCCAATGATCATCATCAATCTTTGATAAACACTGCTGCAAATCCTTGGATATTGCTTGACCTTCTTTTATATACTTACAATAACCAACACGATCAAATTGATGCCTTCTGTTTTCACACAATCTTGGGGAGTGTCCGTTTTTTTGTAAATGAATATTAATTGCTTGAACAAAGCCATTGTGAATACTAGCCCCCAATCTTTCTTTTTTTCTACTTGTACCTAGCAGTGGCTCATAAATGTACTTAGATTCTGCCTTGAATCGCCAAACGTCGTTGTCGCTACGTATAACCTCTCCGATGGTGTAGAAGGGAAATTCCATCCAAACAGGTTTTTCCTTCCACCTCAAAAAATGTTTGTTTTGTTTCTCCTTTAATTGATCTAAGTTTGCTTTTTCAGATGATATCAAGAAAAAGCCGAGGTAATAATCTTTTTGAAGCTTGGGAGACAAAACATCATTTGAATCATTTGGCTGCTTAAATTGCTGTGGCAACCAAACCCATTGGCATTTATATGTGTATTTCTGTACAGATTCCCCAAGAAGAAGAAATTTATCAGATACATATATTGCATTTTCAATGATTTTTTTCTCAAACTTTTTATGCCACTTCCGACGTACAGCATCAAAAAGTGCATTGTCAACACTTTTATATTTATCATCTCCAGATTCTAAGAGTTTTTTGATTGTCTGTTCACATGAATTTGCGATGCTATATTTCTGCTCAAATGTTACATCATTAGCTTTTATTTTTCCAATTATAAGCCTTGCAACTATTGATGCTGGGCTTAATTTGTCAACATTTTCGACTGTGTGCTCAGGGACATTTGTGATATAATTTTCGCTTGGTTTAAACCTTGAATTACCAGTATTGCCTTGTCCACTTATAATGTCTATGATCATCTCCAAAAATGCTGTCCTTTCATTACGAGTATGGGCTATATGTTCTGAAGAATGTTCGGGATTAATAAACAAATTGTTTATTGTCCTCAAGATTTGATCTGAATCATCCATTATTGCATCTCCTCTTGATATCATTTAAGACGTTTGAAAGCTCTATTTAGATTAAACTAAATTAGAGCGAAAATATAGTAAAAGTAATGCCCTCGAATCTATTGATCTCAACTCTGTTCAGTTTCTAAACGTGCCAGACTTGTTGCCGCCTCGGCAAGGTAAAGGGCAGTGATTACCCGTTTTTTAGGATCTTTTTCCTGTTGCAAATCATGAGCAAAAATCCGAATCCGATGCTGATAAGCCCGGATTGATTCAGAGTCATTGATCATCTTCAAATCAGGAGTCATAGTGCTAGAGGAAATGTATTGGTGTGGACTTGGAGCAATTGTTGTTCAGGTTCCAAATAAATAAAGCGAACCTCCAGAAGCTCGTTTACCCCTAGCGTAACATTTTGGGCAGCCTCCGGGGGGTTCACAGATTCGTGAAAAGCGATCGCCTTTCGCGATATTGATGTTGTTCTGGGATTGATTACTACCCTAATCAGAGTCGGGGGAGGTTGGAGGCGATCGCAATCAACGCTAGAATTTCAGAAAAACGAATCTAAACATTATGCTCGGTCAGTTTTCATTAGCGCGGTTTGGTTTGATCGTCGGGGGAGCCTTAACAATCATGGGGTTTGGAGCCTACGCCACTGGCCACCCCACCTTTAACCTGATTGGTTTTTTCTATGGGATCCCTGTCCTCCTCGGTGGCCTCGCCCTCCGGGCCGCCGAACTGCGCCCCACCCCCTACCGAGAAACCACCCCCCCGGACATCATCGCCCTGCGCGATCGCCACGCCACCCCCACCCAAACCCAAATCCGCAAAGATGTCACCCGCTACCGCTACGGCCAAGAAGCCCATCTCGATGATTCCCTCGGACGGCTGGGGTTGAGTCCCAGTGATGACGAACGGCCGATTTTACAAAGCATCCTCGAAACCGCCATTGATGGGGACTATGCCTTGGTGCTGGAGTTTAGTTCCCCCTTTGTGGATTTGGAAATTTGGCAGGGACAACAGGAGGCGATCGCCAAATTTTTTGGCCCTGGCATCCGCGTCACCCTCCAACAAACCGAAGAAGACATGATTGAAGTCGCCCTGATTGCCACGCCGGCCTAGGGCTGAAATCGACCCAAGCCCTGCCATTGGGCTAACCGCGCTGTTCCATAGGCCGCCTCGGTTTGACTTGAGGGGGCAACGGGGACAGCCAAGGCCCGCTGACGAATTTCACCCCAAACCTGATTTTTTGCCCCACCTCCCGCTGTGAATACCGCCGTTAAGGGCGTGGCCCCCAACGCCGCTAACCGTTGATAACCCTGGGCTTCAATGCGGGCCATGCCCTGGAGCAGACCCGCGAGAAACGCCGCAGGATCAGCGGGGCGGGGTTCGAGGCGAGGGGGGAGGTGGGGATCATTAAGGGGGAAGCGATCGCCGGGTTTGAGTAAGGGATAGTAATCGTAGGGACTGGGCCATTGGGGATCGATCTGCTCACTCAAAGCCGCCAGTTCTGCCGGGGTGAAAAAATGGGCCAACACCGCCCCCCCGGTATTGGATGCGCCCCCGGTGAGCCATAATTCCCCCAACCGATGGCTATAGACCCCCGCGTTTAAATCCGTGACGGGGCGATCGCTCAACAACTTCAGCACCAGCGTCGATCCCAAAGAAGTTACTGCCTGGCCCGGTGTACTGGCCCCACTGGCCAGAAACGCCGCAATACTGTCTGTCGTCCCCGCACAGATCACACAATTGCGCGGTAGCCCAAATTCCGCCGCCGCTGCTGGGGTAATCGTTCCCAAGGGCGTACCCGGCTCCACGACTTCAGGACAGAGATCAAAACCCGACCAATCCTGTAACCAACGGGGATAGGCTAAGTTTTCCACGTCATAGCCCAATTTCAGGGCGTTGTGATAATCGGTGATTCCCCATCGGCCATGGAGTTGAGCCGCGAGCCAATCCGCCTGATGGAGCAAAAAGGCCGCTTGTTGATAGGCCTGAGGTTCATAGGTTGCCCACCAGAGCAATTTTGCGAGGCTAGAGGTGGCGCTCTGTACCCAATGATCAGCGGGGGCCAGGGATCGGAGTTGTGCCGCCACGGCTTGGCCGCGATCATCGTTGTAGAGCAGGGGCGGGGCGAGGGGTTGGCCAGTGCGATCCGCGCTAGCGTACCCCTCGCACAATAACACCGTTGCCGAAGTGCCATTGAGGGCGATCGCCCCCACCCCATTGGCAACTTTCCGAGGTATTCCCCCCAACAATTGCCCCAACGCCCCCCGCCATTGGAGGAGCAAATCCCCCCTCCCCCAAAGGGTTTGAGCGGTGTAGACCACATCCCCCGCTTCATCCAGCGCCATCAACCGCGCCCCCGATGTGCCAAAGTCCAAACCCAGATAAATTGTCATAGTTGTCCGGATTCCCCCCCCAATGTTGGGCAAGAATTAACGTAGTTTTTTCCCTGCTAGTACCGGTAGGGTATGATTAAACCACATTGCCCCCCATCGTTCAGTTGCCAAGAAAGGTGTATGGATATCCACAGCCACCAGTTCATCGCGTTTTTTGAACCTGAACAGGCCGAGCAACTCTCTGCCAAGGCGATCGTCGAAACCTTTCCCGATCGCGTGGTGATCTTTGAAGAGGGAGAAGTGCCCGATTACCTTTACTTAGTTTTAGAAGGTAAAGTTTTGTTTCGGAAACACACGATTAATGATCATTATCAGACGGTGGCCCAGGCCAATCCCGATGATTTTTTTGGCGAATTTGGCATTTTAGACGGCAAGCCCCGCAGCGCCCAGGCCATGGTTTGTGAGGGGGCAACCCTGGCAAAAATTCCCCGCAATGTCCTGATTGAGATCCTTAACAATACCAAAGGATCTACCGTACTCCACTTATTTAACTTTATTATTCAGCGCCTGCGGGTCACGACCCAAGAATTTGTCCAACAAGTCACCTATAAAGACAAAATGGTGCTGTTGGGGGAAATGGTCAACACGATTATTCATGACTTCAAAAGCCCGCTGAGTAGTATTCACCTCTCCAGTGGGATGCTGCGGGAAATGTATTTAGAGGATGAAGACACGACGGAATGGTGTGATCTGATTCAGGAGCAGGCGGTACGGATGACGGCTATGGCGGAGGAACTCCTGGAATTCTCCAAGGGGAGCGCCAGCCTCAAAAAACAACCCATGGATCTTGCCTCTGCTCTCCGTCGCTTTGAGAAGCTGAATCGCATCTATTTAAGCCAAGAGAATGTTCAATTTACGCTCCGTTGTGCTGAACCAATTATGGTGGAGGCGGACGAAAATAAGCTGATGCGGGTGTTGCAAAATTTAATCGTCAATGCGGTGGAGGCCCTTGATGGTGAGGGGGGCGAAATCATCATGACGGCGGAATCTTTGCCCACTTGGGTGCGCATTACGATTCAGGATAATGGCCCGGGGATTCCTTTGGAAATCCGGGATAGTTTTTTTGAGGCTTTTGTCACCTACGGCAAGAAGCGGGGGACAGGGTTGGGGACGGCGATCGCCAAATCGATCATCGATACCCATCAAGGCCAAATCCGCTTTGAAACCCAAGAGGGAGAAGGCACAACGTTTATCATTCAACTGCCTTTGCAAACATCCTGAGGCTGATGGCAATCGGGGCATTGGCTTGTTCCCTGCTCAATGGGATAGCCACAGGCAGAGCAGAGGGTATAGTGGCCGGGGGCTAGCCCCTGTTGGAGAGCCACCCGCTCATCAAAGACGAAACATTCCCCTTCCCAGAGGCTTTCCGGGGCGGGGATCGTCGCTAAATAGTTAAGAATGCCCCCTTCGAGGTGGTACACCTCCCGAAAGCCCTGTTGGATCAGGTAGGAGGTGGCTTTTTCGCAGCGGATGCCGCCGGTACAAAACAGCGCCACTTTGCCGTGGGTTTGGGGGTTGAGGTGGGTTTCTACATAGGTGGGAAAGTCTCGAAATGACGGGGTTTGGGGATTTTCCGCCCCCTGAAATGTGCCGATCGCCACCTCGTAATCATTGCGCGTATCCACCACCACCACATCGGGACGACGGATCAGGTCATTCCAGGCTTCCGGCGGCACATAGGTTCCCACCGCTGCATTGGGGTTGGCGGTGGGGATGCCAAAGGTGACGATTTCGGCTTTGTGTTTGATTTTGAGCCGTTGGAAGGGTTGGTGATTGGTGGAGGTGTAGCGGGGTTGGAGGGTGGCAAAGGGGGGCAGGGTTTTGAGGGCGGCGATCGCCTCCTCCACGGCTTCGCTGGGGCCGGCGATCGCCCCATTAATCCCCTCGGCGGCGATTAAAATCGTCCCCCGCACCGACCACCGGGCCATGAGATCCCGAAGCTGCTGGACTAACGCCTCTGGGTCAGCAAGGGGAATGAAGGCATAAAATGTGGCGATCGTTAAAGGGCACATGGCAGCGGCAAAACAGCAAAACGAAAGTTTTTGAACCCATCCCTAGACAAATGCGGTTCAGGGTGTATAATAGCAAATGCGTCTCAAAAAAACGCACCCAGAGGGGGTTTAGCTCAGTTGGTAGAGCGCCTGCTTTGCAAGCAGGATGTCAGCGGTTCGAGTCCGCTAACCTCCATCCTTAAATCAATCGGCCAGCCCAGCGCCTTCTTAAAACTCCTTAACAAAGTGGGGAAAATGGCCTGGCTTGCTTAATTTTTTGTCAAAAAAGTTAATTTGTATCGCCTTAACGTGGGCCGTGATCACAGGATTTGGCGAAAAAGTAGGATATGCTAATAGGGAATGAGAGCCTGAGGTCATGATGGCCGAAAGCGGAGGGTAGATGATCACACTGGGGGGGATAACCCCTACCCCCAAGCCCATAGTTCTCAATCACGCTACTGTCTTTAAAAACGCTGCATGAGTTACTGCCTCAACCCTGCCTGCGCCCAACCCAAGAACCCCGATCAGGTTGAAGTTTGCCAGACTTGCGGTTCAAAAATGTTGATGCGCGATCGCTACCTCGGGGTGAAATCCCTTGGGCAAGGGGGCTTTGGCATGACATTTTTAGCAGCAGATCAAGGCTTACCCGGCCATCCCCTCTGTGTGATTAAACAACTCCGCCCCTCCAGCAATGATCCCCAGGTGTTTCAAATGGCCAAAGAGCTATTTGAACGGGAAGCGGAAACCTTAGGCAAAATTGGCAACCATCCCCAAGTCCCCCGCCTGCTGGATTATTTTGAATGCAACCATGATTTTTATCTGGTTCAAGAATATGTCAAAGGATTAAATCTTCAACAGGAAATTAAACGCCACGGCCCGATTATTGAAGCGGGTGTGCGTCAATTTTTGAGTGAGATCCTGCCGATGATTCAGTATATTCACGAAAGCAAGGTGATCCACCGTGACATTAAACCCGCTAACTTAATTCGACGGGAACAGGATAAAAAATTAGTCTTAATTGATTTTGGGGCGGTTAAAAATCAAGTCAATCCCCAATCGGCGGCGAATAGTTCTGATCAAACCGCGCTGACCTCCTTTGCCATTGGCACACCAGGCTTTGCGCCCCCGGAACAAATGGCCCTCCGTCCCGTTTTTGCCAGCGATATCTACGCCATTGGCGTGACCTGTATTTATTTGTTAACGGGTAAATCACCGAAGGATCTCGACTACGACCAACGCACGGGGGAAATGCTCTGGCGGAAGGATGTCGATATCTCGGACAACTTTGCCAATGTGTTGAAAAAAATGCTGGAGGTTTCCGTCCGGCATCGCTACCAAAACGCCACGGAAGTGCTCAATGCCTTGGATATGGAGCCTTACATGGATGATTTGGCAAAATCCTTGGTCTCAGCCCCCAATAATAGCAATAACAATGGCGGTGGCGGTGGGTTGCCCAGTTCGATCGATGATCTCCCGGAATCCGCCAATATGTCCGCCACAGAACGATTGGCGTTGCGCCTGCGGGAAAAACGGGCCCGCCGTCAGGGGGGGACACCGGGCAAATCGCGCATGGGAGGAGCCGCTAGCTATGGACATCAGGAGACGAAACCGGCGGCACGAACGACACCAAGCCGCCTGCCGGATTCTGCTAGTGGCAATCCCAGCAGTCGCCGCAAGGTTCCCGGCCGTTTGGATGCGGAAACCGTGTTGAATTCCTATGTCAAGGGGCGGCGGGATTTTGCCCAACAGAATTTGAGCCAGTTACAACTGATGGAAGCCAATCTAGAGGGCAGCATTTTTCATCAGTCTAAGTTGCGCAAAGTTAATTTACAGAAGGCTAATTTAGCGGGGACGGATTTTGGCCGCGCCAGTTTGGCGGGGGCGAATTTGCGGGATGCTAATTTAGGCCGGGCTTATTTGGCGGGGGCGGATTTGGAGGGGGCAGATTTGCGAGGGGCGGATTTGAGCCATGCCAATTTAAGCCAGGCAAACCTCAAGGGGGCAAACCTCTGTGGCGCGAATCTCAGCAATGCCAAGATTAGTGAAGATCAGTTAGCGGTGGCGAAAACCAATTGGTCTACGGTTTTGCCCCATGGCCGCCGAGGGTTTTGGTGAGGTTTTCGACTCGGGCTAAGGAGGCGATCGCCTGAAAGTCCTATAATGGGAGCGCAATCCAAGCCTATTTTTTTAATGAAACGTTTTCAAGTTTGGTTAATGGCGATCGCCGTAGCGATGGTTGTTGGTCTATCCAGTTTTTCCTGGGGGATGACGGCGGCCCAAGCCCAAACCACCGATGAATTTACCCGTGTTGCAGAACAATGCTTAACTACGGGTAATGCCCAAACCGCCCTCCAAGCCTGTGAGCGGGCGATCGCCATTAATAAAGAAGATGCCATCCCTTGGTATGGCAAGTCCAAAGCCCTCAATGCCCTCGGACGCAATCAGGAAGCGGATCTGGCCCTGCAGCAATTTGATTTTGTCGGCCGCTATTACAGCGGTATGCTCCGCCCGATCCAGTTGCTCCAACGCCGCATCCTGCTCTCAGAGTTGGTGGCCAATGGTGAGCGAGCCACCGAACTCACCACCGAAATGAGCCAGATTCAAGGTCAAATTAATGGCGGCAGCCTCAGCGAGGAAGAACGGGCCCAAGCCCAAGACTACCTGCAACGCCTGCAAAACATTAAGCAAGACTATGATCAGGTACAAAGTAACCCCCAACTCTTAGATCAGCTTGAAACCAATATGATTCAAGCCATGATTGAACTCCGCAAAGGCTTTGTCGAAGCCAATGCTCGGCTCAGTGCGGGCAGCTAAACCCACTCCATCGCCCTGAACCCCCATTTTTCATCCCTTGTCACCTTGGCGAAACAATGCTTTAGAATTGAGGTATTCCTATTGCTATCAGGGGTACTATTCAGTTTTGTCCTGCTGTTGCTCCCAGATCCATGGCCGTCAGCGATCGCCGGTTTGTTGATAACCAGGGTTTTCTGGGACATGATGCTCTGCCGTCCGGAGGTTGCCCCGGTTTGGGGCGTATCAAGATCGTGATCACAATCGCAAGCCATATTTTGGGGAACTGATGGTGAGTAATCCACCCGGGGATAATTTCACAGTTATCTTCACGAACAATACACCAGTTGTCTATATACCACCCCGCCTCAGTGTTTTAGAAGCTGTTGAATTTAAGACAGCCTATCAAAGACTGTTGCAGGAGGTGCGGCCCCAAGGGCTGGTCATTCTCGATTTCGCGGCAACACAGTTCATGGATAGTAGTGGCGTAGGTGCATTGGTGAGTAACCTCAAGTTCACCAAGGAGCAGGGCATGAAGCTAATGTTGCGCAATGTTCGGCCGCCTGTGATGGCTGTGCTCTCGATGACCAGTCTGGATCAAGTCCTCACCATCGAGCGGGCCACCAGCGCCGCCGCAGTCCCCATGCTCGCCAATGTCCGGCCGCCAGAAACCCACCCTTCGGTTCGTTCTTGGTTGAAACGTTCCCTCGATATTGTGGGCAGCTTAGTGGGGTTAGGGATTACGGCGATTCTGTTTGTGCCGATCGCGATCGCCATCAAGCGAGACAGCCCCGGGCCAATTTTATTTGGCCAGACCCGTTGCGGTTGGATGGGGCGGCGATTCCAAATTTGGAAATTTCGCTCTATGTGTAGTGATGCCGAACGCCTGAAAAATCAAGTGCAGAACCAAGCCAGCGGGGCATTTTTCAAAAATGATAACGACCCCCGCGTCACCGCAGTAGGTCGCTTTCTGCGCCGTACCAGTTTAGATGAACTCCCTCAGTTTTGGAATGTTTTGAAAGGAGAAATGAGTTTAGTGGGAACCCGTCCCCCTACGCCGGAGGAGGTAGAAACCTATCAAATTCCGGCATGGCAACGGTTGGATGTTAAACCCGGGATGACGGGAGAATGGCAGGTGAATGGCCGCTCCAGTATCCGTGATTTTGAAGATGTGATTAAGCTCGATCTCCGCTACCAAGCCCATTGGAGCCTGTGGTACGATGTCAAGCTCATTTTCAGAACGGTGTTAATTGTATTTAACAAAAAAAGCGGTGCTGTCTAGCTTGTAATGAGTTTGGTGAGGCAAGAACGACCCATTCAACAGATGCATTTTCGCCTACTAAGTGACCTCGCTGAAGTAGAGAAACTTCTTGATCGCTTTGAGCAATTTGCGGCCACTCATCTTTCTGCGATGATTTATTGGCAATCGCAAACCGCTCTTGTCGAGTGGTTTACGAACGTGGTTCGCTATGCCCATAAAGATTTACCCGCTCAAACCCCCATCCCCTTGGGCTTTACGCTGTTTCCCTCCTATCTGGAAATGCGCATTTGGGATCAAGGCAAACCCTTTGATCTCAAGGGCAAAATCGCAGAAGTCC
This sequence comes from Spirulina sp., assembly GCA_011390265.1. Lineage (GTDB taxonomy): Bacteria > Cyanobacteriota > Cyanobacteriia > Cyanobacteriales > Spirulinaceae > Spirulina. The sequence continues at coordinate 6,068 of JAABSU010000033.1, read as the reverse complement.
TCAAACAGGAAGATGACCTCAGCAAAGAGGGGGGCCGGGGCCTGCGCTGGATCCACAACCTGACGGATGAGTACCAATACATTCGTCCCACACCAGACTACAATTGCCTGATTCTCCGTAAGCGGATTGAGCCGCCCTTAGGAGAGGAGCTATTTTAGGGGGCGATTCTCTATTCCCGTTTGCCCACTAAGCCCTGCATGGCACTGACCAACACACTGAGGGCCTTGTCATGGGAATTGACCGTGTTTTCCAGATCACTGACTTGGAGTTTGAGCAACTCGAGATCTTTGCGGGCGGTGGTAATATCCCCCGCTAAATCGCTGGGAATCTCGGCTTGAAACTGGTCAAGGCGGCTTTCAAGATCGGTGAGGGTTTCCGCTTCAAGCTGGTCAAGGCGGCGACGGTTGGTGGCGATCGCATCTTCATACCGAGCCGTTGCCATCTGCGCTTCCTTCAGGTTCATGGCCATCCATCCCAACCCCGTCGCCAACACACCAATGATCCCAACAGCAAGACCCGTTACCCACCACAGCCGCCGCTTGAGAAGATTAATTTCCCGATTGTAATAGTCAGAATCCGACAGGGAAACCAGCTTCATTTCCCAAAGATCTTGGGAGAGATCCTCCAGCGTCTTTTCCGGCGTGCCAGGATGTCGAAGCAGGCTGGAGGCTCCGGGGTGATCGGGGGATTGCAGCGGAGCCGGCTGCGGGGGAATGTTGGGTTTGGGCTGCGATCGCGGCAGGGGCACTAAATTATTCGGCCGCGGGTTGTTCGGCTTCAGCGTCGGTAACGGGGGGGCCGATCGGGGGGAAGCCTCCGCAGAGCGTTTCGAGTCCTGGGCAACCCCAGAAAGCACCGCCATCAAATCGGAAAGAGAAATATATTGTTCACCAGAAGCTTGCTGCCGTTGATCCCGTCGGTGTGCCCGTGCCATGCCCTACCTGCCTTGGTATCACCCTGTGTAAACCCGCGTTAAACCTGCCCCAGATGCGGCGGTTCTCCCTCAGTCATTTCCGCTTGCAGTTGTTGGCGGCCATTCCGTACCACCCGCAACATATCCGTTAATTGGGATTCTAACCGAGTTAAAACTGCTTCGGCGTAGTCATCCGCCCCATCCTGAATATCGTCACACTCATAGAGCACATCCTGGCGCATTTGCTCCAGTTCCTGCATGGCCTGCATCCGCATCTGCTCAATTTCTGCCACGGTTTGCTGCTTGATGTCCTCGTATTCCCGCTGGATTTGCTGGCGAATTTGGGACGCTTCCGCCTCTGCTTGGCGCACGAGGCCGCTGTCATCAAGGAGTTGCGCCGCTTGACGTTGGGCGGCTTCGATAATGCTTTGGGCGTATTCCTCCGCTTGGAGGAGAATATTTTCCTTTTGTTGGATGATGGCGATCGCCTGCTCAAAGGCCGCCGGCAAATTCAACCGGATCACGTCCAAATGATCCAGCAACTGCTCCTCATCCACCAACGTCTTACGGGTGAAGGGCACACGCTTATTATCTAAAATCAGTTCTTCCAAACGATTCAACTCCGCTTGGATATCATAGCCAAGGGGATGAGCCTCCGTCGCGGGAGCCGATGCAGTCATGGGGTTATATTCGGTGTCGCTGCGGGGGGAGTCTTGTTGAAGCATCTGTAGATATCTTGGGCAACATTGACAGGAACAAGGTGATCAACCATACCACCAAACTGGGCGATCTCTTTCACCACACTACTACTGAGAAAACTATACTCCGTGGATGTGGCTAAAAAAATAGTTTCTAACTCATCACAGAGGGTTTTATTCGTGTGGGCCATTTGTAACTCTTTTTCAAAATCCGACAACACCCGCAACCCCCGCAGCAAAGCCCCTGCACCCCGGAGGCGAGCATAGTCCACCGTTAGGCCGGTAAAACTCTCGATCGCCACATTGGGTAAATGGCCGGTACAAGCCTTAATTTGCGAAATCCGGTGGGGGACATCAAATAAAGGCGACTTACTGGGGTTATGCAGGACACTGACAATAATTTTGTCAAAGAGGCGACTGCCGCGCTCGATGATGTCTAAGTGCCCGAGGGTAATGGGATCAAAGCTGCCGGGGTAAATGGCAATCACAAAGTTGAATCCAGAAACAAAAAAAGGAGTCTGTGGCGATTATAGCTTGCTCCGTTGGGGATGATCGCAAATTCTTAATTTCAGGGTTGAGCGTTGGGATGTCGCCAGTGCCGCGTTAACAAACCCTGACGGGGACTGAAGAGCAACGTGATCACAAAGCCGCTGAAAATCACCAAAACGATCGCTGGCCCCGAGGGCAGGTCAAAATAGTAGCTGCTATACATCCCCCCCACGGTGGCCAATGCGCCGAGGATACCGCCCAAAATCATCATTTGATGAAGTTCCTTCACCCATAGATAGGCGGTAATCGCCGGCCCAATCAACAACGCCGTCACCAACAACACCCCCACCACCTGCATCGTCGCCACAATCGTTAAGGTAATCGCCCCAATCAACCCCAAATAGAGCCATTGCACCGGCAAGCCGCTGGCCTGAGCGCCGAGGGGGTCGAAACTATAAAACAACAGTTCTTTATAAAAGAGTTTGACCAAGAGCAAGATCCCCAGGGTAATCAAGGCGGTGCGCCAGACATCACTGGGGGTTACTTCTAAGATGTCGCCAAACAGGAGTTTAGTGAGATCCACTTGATTTGTGCGGAGGCGGGCAATGAGGAGAATGCCGAGGGCGAAGAAGCTGGTGAGGGTGAGGGACATGGCGGCATCAACTTTAACGGGCGATCGCTGCTCAATGAGGGCAACAACGATCGCGCTCAATAACCCGGTGATAAATGCCCCCAAGGTGAGATCCCAACCCCAAAAAAACGCCAAGGAGATCCCCGGCACGACGGAATGGGCAATCACATCCCCGATCATGCTCATCTGGCGCACAATTAAGTAACTGCCGGTGACGGCACAGAGCACCCCCAAGATCGCCCCCATCAGCAGGGCATCGCGCATAAAGGCAAATTGCAGGGGTTCGAGGAGGAAGGTGAAGGGGTTAAACATCAGATCAGGACTAGGCAGCGCGGATGAAGAAGCCTTTACCATAGGCCCGCTCTAAGCAATCGGGACACATCACCTCTTTTTGACTGCCAGCGGCGATCAAGGTTTGATTGAGGAGCAGAAATTGATCATAGTGGGCGAGGTGGTTGCCGAGGTCATGGCTGATCACTAACAGGGTTTTGCCCTCGGCTTTGAGTTGGGCGAACACATCAAAGAGCACCGCTTCGGTTTGGTGGTCAATGCCGGTAAAGGGTTCATCAAAAAAGAAAATATCTGCTTCTTGAGCTAAGGCACGGGCAATAAACACCCGTTGCTGTTGCCCCCCGGAGAGTTCCCCAATGGGATGACGGCCGTAGTCGGCCATGCCGACGCGATCGAGGGCATAGCGGGCGATCGCCTTTGCCCGGGGGGATAAATCTCGAAACCAACCAGTTTGCCGAACCCGTCCCAACCGCACAACATTTTCGACGGTGATCGGATAATCCCAATCAATGGTACTGCGTTGGGGCACATAGGCCACCCGCCGCAAATGTTGCCGGAAGGGGGTTTTCTGCCACAAAATTGTGCCACTGTGCAGGGGAATCAATCCTAACAATGCTTTCAGTACCGTACTCTTGCCCGCCCCATTAGGCCCCAATAGGTTCGTCACCTGACCCGGATGCAGGACAAAAGAGACATCCTGTAGAGCTAGGTGGTTGCGATAGCTGGCGGTGAGGTGGCAAACTTCGAGCATGGTCAGTGTGAGAATGACTATCATTAATATAACCCGTGGTTGTGGCAGAATCCCGATCAAGTTAAGATGATAACGATTCTCATTCTAGCCAGCCATGTCCCCACTCCCCTCCACTCCCCTAAAAACCCCTCTAAAAACCCCTCTAAAAACCCCCCTTTTTAAGGGGGGCAGGGGGGATCATCTCCGCCCCTTCCTAGCCCTCATTCCCTTCCTCCTTGCCAGTTGCACCGCCACGCCCCCAGCCGCAGAACAAGACACCGAAAAAGTGCAAGTGGTGGTCTCCAGCGATATTTTGTGCGATCTCACCCGTCAGGTAGCAGCGGAAACGGTTGATCTGACTTGCCTGATGGATCCCGATCAAGATCCCCATACCTACAGCGCCACGCCATCGGATCGACGGGCGATCGCCCAGGCCGCCCTTTTCCTTTACGACGGCTACAACCTTTCCTCAGGGACGGCGGGCCTAGCGGCAAGTGCTGAGGCGGGGGTGAAAACCCTGGCTGTTTACGAGCAGGCCGTTCCAGATCCAATTTTGGCGGTACATCACCATGACCACGGAGATCACAGTGATGATCACGATGATGAGGATAACCATGATCACGCCCATGACGATGATCACGATGATGAGCATGATGATCACGCCCATGACGATGCAGAGGAAAAAGTCCCCGATCCCCATGTTTGGCATAACGTCCAGCACATGATCGCCGTTGTGGATATCATCGCCACAGCCTTGGCTGAAGTTGCCCCAGACCATGGCGAAACCTATGCAGAGAACGCCGCCGACTTAACTGCCACGTTGAGCGAGTTGGATGATTGGATTCGGGAACAGGTGGAAACCATTCCCGCCGGCCAACGGGTTTTAGTCACCACCCACGATGCCTTTAACTACTTTGTTGCGGCCTATGGCATTGAAGCCAGCGAAGCCCTCCAGGGGGTGAGCACTGAAGAAACCCCCAGCGCGGCGGCGGTGAAAAATGTTGTGGAAAAAATTCAAGCGGCCAACGTACCGACCATTTTTACCGAATTGACCGCCTCAAATCGGGCGATCGCCACCGTGGCCCGGGAAGCTGGCGTGACCGTAGCCGAAACCCCCCTCTTCACAGAAACCACCGGCACAGCGGGGGGCTATGTGGCAATGATGGCGGCGAATACCTGCGCGATTGTCGAGGGTTTGGGGGGGGATTGTAGGCCGTTCGCGGCCGATTAAACGCGGCAGAGCCGCGAGCATCCGTAGCCTTGGCAGAGCCAAGGCACGAGGTTAATCCCATTTCCGTAGCCTTGGCAGAGCCAAGGTACGAGGGCGATCGCATTTCTTGATAAAATCAGGATTCTAAAAGTCTATCCCCCTGCCTCCATGACCTCCGTTTCTGAATGCTTCCGCGCCCTTCGGGCCCAAGGCCAATGCGCCCTGATCCCCTTCATTACTGCCGGTGATCCAGACTTGGCCACCACCGGGGAGGCCCTGAAGGTATTGGATGCAGCGGGGGCGGATTTGATTGAATTGGGCGTGCCCTATTCCGATCCCTTGGCCGATGGCCCGACGATTCAAGCGGCCGCCACCCGCGCCCTGAAACAGGGTGTAACCCTTCAGGGGGTGCTGGATGTGGTGCGATCGCACCATACCCAAATCAAAGCCCCGATCATCCTCTTCACCTACTACAACCCCATCTATCATCGCGGCGTAGATGTGTTCATGGCCCAGATTGCCGCCGCTGGCGTGAAGGGATTGGTGATCCCCGATTTACCCCTAGAAGAAGCGGATGGGGTGTTGGAGACTGCCACTCACCATGGCATTGAGGTGATTTTACTCGTCGCCCCCACCAGCCCCCCAGACCGGATCGCCGCCATTGCTGCCAAATCCCAAGGTTTTATCTACCTCGTCAGTGTGACGGGGGTGACGGGGGCGAGAACCCAGGTGGCGAGTCAAGTCGAGAATTTATTACCCCAACTGCGCCAACATACCGATAAGCCCATTGGGGTAGGGTTTGGGGTGTCTGATGGGGAGCAGGCGCGGCAGTTGCGGGCTTGGGGGGCCGATGGCGTGATTGTGGGGAGTGCGATTGTGAAGCGGTTGGCCACGGGGGAACCGGCGGCGGCGTTGGCGGCTGTTGGGGCCTTTTGCCAAGAATTGAAGACGGCGATCGCCTAAATGGAGCAACCCCTCCCCCAGATTCCCGCTGCCTTTATTGACCCTAGGGGCGGGAACGCGGCCCAAGCGCAGGCTTTGCTCCAGCAGGGCCTGGATTTGTTGCTGGAATTAATGAGTGAGGCCACGGAGCGATCGCCCCTTCC
>JAABSU010000317.1 GCA_011390265.1 Spirulina sp. | reverse complement strand
GAATCCCTTACCAGAACTGACCCAACCCACGCCCCCCCCGCAGGGCAACCCCCAGATCGCCAGCCTGCTCAACCCTGACCCCCAAAGTGTGGCCCAGGGGTTTCTCCTCGCCCGTCGGGGGGAACTGAACCGCGACCTCAGTGAAAAATATGAAGATGGCAGCCTTTATAATGAGTATCTTTTTGAAGGTCAAGCGGGCCAATTGATTACGATTCGTTTGGCCAGTGATGAGTTTGATACGTTTTTAGCTCTCTTTGATTCTGCCGGTACTAATGTTCTTGCTCAAAATGATGATGCCGATGGCGAGAGTAATTCTCGGATTACGATTACACTGCCCTACAGTGGCCTGTATCGCATTTTCGTCAACGGCTATGATGCGTCGGATCTGGGCAACTATAGCTTAACGATTCGGTGAGCCTTCCCCTGATTAAGGGGGGAACCGATGGAGGAAGATCACAAAGGGCTGGCTTTTGGGTCATTCCAGGGCAGGCCCTTGATCCCCTAAAATAAAGCTGGTGCAGATGGATTGATGTTGAGCCAAACCTCCTTGTGTAGCTGTCCATGAGCTACTGCTTAAATCCTCATTGCTTGAATGCTGACGATCCCCTCAATGGGGAGGCTGACCATTGCCGCCATTGTGGATCGAGTTTGTTGTTAGGCGATCGCTACCGTGTCCTCCATTTGTTGAGTGATCACAGCGGTTTCGCCAAAATTTTCGATGTCGATGATGGGGAAACCATCAAAATCCTCAAGGTGCTGAAATCCCAGCACAATGCCAACCCGAAAGTGGTCAGTCTGTTTAAACAGGAAGCGGTGGTTTTAAGCCAACTGAAGCACCCCGGCATTCCCCGCATTGATCCCGAAGGTTATTTTGACTATTGGCCGAGGGATAGTCGCTATCCCGTCCATTGCTTTGTGATGGAAAAAATTGATGGCCCCAATCTTCAGCAATGGATGCATCAACAGGGCAATTTATTAATCAGCGAAGCCCAGGCCCTTGATTGGCTCGAACAATTAACCACCATTTTGCACTTAGTCCACCGGAAAAACTATTTCCATCGGGATATTAAACTGCAAAATATTATGGTGCGCTCCACCGGGCAATTGGTCTTAATTGATTTTGGCACGGCGCGGGAGATGACCTATACCTATCTCGCCAAGGCTGGTGGCTCCGGCAATATTACCCGCGTTAGTTCTGCGGGCTACACGCCGCCGGAACAGCAACAGGGCCACGCCGTCCCCCAATCAGATTTTTTCGCCCTCGGGCGCACGTTTGTTTATTTGCTGACGGGGAAAACCTTGGAGGATCAAGCGATATATGATCCCCTCACCAATGAATTTCATTGGCGACAACACGCGCCGGATCTCGCCCCTGGCTTTGCGGATTTGCTGGATCAGTTAATGGCCTATCGGGCGGGCGATCGCCCCCGAGATACGGAAGCCATTTTGCAAGCCATTGGGGAGTTAAAGCGATCGCCCCGGCCCCGCAATGACCTCAGTAGCCCCCCCTCCCCCATCGAACCCCTCCAAGACCTCACCCGCCTCCCCGCAACCGCACTGCAAATTTCCCCCGACAGTCCCACGGTTCCCCAGGAATCTCCCCGGCAAAGGCGTTGGTCTCTGGGGTTCGGTGTTGCGCTCTTGGTGACCATGGGCAGTTATGGGGGATGGCAGGCCTATCAAACCCTTTGGCCCGGGATCATCACCTATGCGGCTCCGGAGCGGTGGGCAAGCCACAGCAGCTTTATCAATGACCTGGCCATTAGCCCCGATAGTCAATACCTGATCACCGGCAGCGCCGATCGCACGCTGAAAATTTGGGATCTTGATAGCGGCAACCTGCGCCATACCCTAGAGGGCCATGGCAGTTTTATCAATGCCGTGGCAATCACCCCCGATGGTCAGTTTGTAATCACCGGCAGCGCCGATCGCACGATCAAGGTTTGGCGGGTGGAGGATGGCGGCTTAGAGCATACCCTTTCGGGCCATCAGGGTTTTGTAGATCAACTCCTCCTCAGTCCTGACGGCCAAACCCTGGTGAGTACGGGGGCGGATCACACCGCGCGGATTTGGGATTGGCAAAGGGGGCAACTGCGCCACACGTTAACGGGCCATACCGGCTTTATCAATGCTTTAGCGATTAGCAATAATGGTGAAATCTTGATCACCGCCAGCGCGGATCAAACGGTGCGGCTCTGGGCGATTCCCCCTAGCACAGCGATCGCCGCCGGCCCAGAGCCGCAGATCCTGCGGGGCCACGAAAACTTTGTTAATGCGGTTGTTGTCAGTCCCGATGATCGTTGGCTGGCCAGTGGTAGCGCCGATCAAACCATTCAAATTTGGGATTTGCAAACGGGGGAGAAGTTGCAAACGTTGCGGGGCCATGAGGGGTTTATTAATGATTTGGCCGTGAGTCCTGATGGCCGGTGGTTGGTGAGTGCCAGCGCTGATCAGACGGTGCGGATCTGGGATATGACGACGGGAACCTTAGCCCGAACCCTGCGGGGCCATCGCAACTACGTCAACCGGGTGCAAATCACCCAAAATGGCCAAACAATTATCA
>JAABSU010000316.1 GCA_011390265.1 Spirulina sp. | reverse complement strand
AAGGGTTAATGGTGGTGGGGAGTCGGGTGGAAAATGAGATCGCCGCTGCGGCCTATATTGCCGAAACCGGTCGCCCCTGGCCCGAAGCCCGGCAAATTGCCCAACGAGCCTTTGAGGATGCCGATCGCACCGTGACCCGCGATCGCACCACCAGCCCTCCTTTTCCCGGTGTGGCGGAAACCCTCCAACGTTTACACAGTAGCGGTTTAACCCTTGGGGTGTTGTCGGCGGGAACCACGCCGGAGGTAGAAGAATTTGTGACCTATGGCGAGTTGCGGCCTTGGTTGGCCTTGGAGTTGGGCCATGAGCCGGATGGGTTAGCCAAACCCGATCCGGCGTTGTATCGCAAGGCGTGCGATCGCCTCCAACTCCCCCCGGAACAAACGCTAATGGTGGGGGATTCAGAATTTGATTGGGCCATGGCCCGGGCCGCAGGGGCGGCGGGGGTAGTGGGGATCTGTTGGGGGAATCGGGAAGCGGTTCCAGGGGCAAAGGTGGATGGGGCGATCGGGGCTTTGGCTGAAATTACGGTGGCGTGAGGGATCCCCCCCTGCCCCCCCTTAAAAAGGGGGGGTTCTGAAATTTAACCCCCTTTTGAAGGGGGTCGGCGTAGCCGGGGGGATTCTGAGCATTAAAACGAAGCGGGATCCCCCCCTGCCCCCCTTAAAAAAGGGGGGGTTTTGGAATTTAACCCCCTTATTAAGGGGGTCGGCGTAGCCGGGGGGATCTCGTAACGATTTATCAAAAAATATCAATAAACGTGATCAGTTTTTCAGGATTGGCGCAATTTTGTCAGGGGAAAAATTTCGGGTGTTAAAATGAATCCGAAAGTTTTGCCTTTTGGTTTTCACCAAAAATGATCTCCCATGAATTCTCCGAGCGTTAAAGAACACAGCACAAAAGATTTAATGCGGATTTTAATCGGAGCCGCCTGGATTGATGGGGTGATTCAAAAAGAAGAACGGGACTATCTCCATCGCATGGCCAAAAATCATGACCTGGAAGAAGATCCCGATATCAAAGCGATGCTGACGGAAATTAAACCGATTACGCCCCAGGAATGCTACACCTGGATTCAGGACTATTTGGGCGATCGCTACAGCCAAGAGGATTATCAAACCGTCCTCGAAGCCATTAGCGGCTTGATCTATAGCGATGGGGAAGTGCAAACCCAAGAAGCGCGGTTTTTATTGCAGCTTCAAGAACTCGATCCCGAACAACTTCCCCAATCCTCCTTCTTAGATTCCCTCCTCAAAGCCACCCAACGGCTTTATCGTAAGGCGATCGCCGACGACCGTTAAGCGCCACTGGTTAATTCTGCGCGACAGCTAACCATCAGCCGATTGAGGTCGGGATGGTTCAGGATATCGGTGAACGCAGGGTCTTGGCTAATTTGCTCCAGGTAATAAAGGGGACTGTATTGCAAAGCGGGTTCTAACATCCGTACCACCCCTGGCACATCCCATAAATGGGCATAACACACCGCCTGGGCATACCAAATCTGGTCATCATCGGGATCAAGCCGCCACAGTTCCCGAAACACACCCAGGGCTGTGTAGTAGTAGCCCATCAGTTTGAGGGTTTGCCCCTGTTGGTACAGTGACCAATAATCCTGGGGGCGAACTTTGAGGGCGGCCCGATAGGTGGCGATCGCCTCTTCATAATCCCCATTTTGGCGCAGGGCATCCCCCTGACGATAAATTGACCAATAATCCTCGGGCCGAATTTCTAGGGCCGCTTGGAAACAGGCGATCGCCCCCTGATAATCCCCCGCCAACCGCAACGCCTCCCCTTGGCGATAACAACTCCAATAATCCTCTGGATTAATCTGGCGAGCTTGGGCAAAATAGTCCGCCGCCTCTTGATAATGTTGGAGATCTTGCAGCGCAATATACCCCAAACTATACCAAGCCCAATAGTCATCTTGACGCACTGCCGTCGCCTGTTGATAACAGCTTAAAGCCTCGTTATACTCCCCTAATTCCTCAAAAATAGTCCCCCGCCGATAACAACTCCAATAATCTTGCGGTTTATGTTCCAGGGCTTTTTCATAACAATATAAAGCCTCTTGATAGCGGCGTTGATCATGGAGGGCAAGGGCTTGGTTATACCAGCCTTGATAGTTATCCGGTCGCGCTTCAAGGGTGCGATAAATGGGTTGATTCATAACCGAAGGATGAGAGTGAGGGGAGTTTAGCGCACCATGTTACCGCATTTCTTCTCCCTGGTTTGTATCATAACCAACCCCGCAATCGATAAATGAAAATGCCGAGATATTCACGGATCGCGTCGCTGGTGGTGGCTAACCGCCCCGTATCGGGCCATAGGTCTAACAGCGTACCGGCAATGGTTCGCTCTGCTCCCCCCAGGCGGCCATCGGTGATCACAAAATCCGTGGGTGCAGGGATCACCTCAAACCCCAATTTTTCAAAAATGGCCACGGAGCGGGGCATATGCAACGCCGAAGTCACCAACAGAATGCGGTGAATCTCCTGGGGATCTAATAAATCTTTCGTGTAGAGGGCGTTTTGATAGGTATTGAGGGAGGCGGGTTCTTCTAAAATTGCTGTTTTGGGAACGCCGAGCATCGTCAATAACTCCACCATATCCGCAGATTCCGGCGGTT
>JAABSU010000315.1 GCA_011390265.1 Spirulina sp. | reverse complement strand
GCTCTGTAACTAATAATTCGGTGGATGTAGCCTATAATACCAAGGCTTATGAAGACCGGATAGCTGAACTGGTGTCCCTTACTATCGCAAATCAAGGGGAAAGCGATGATCCTGAACCTGTGCGCACTCGAATCGCGGAGCGTGTGAGTGACAATCCTGAATTTAACAATCCTAAGGATCTTCGACGGCTCCGATCTGAAGAGTTGGAAATTTGGTTCCGCAACCGTACCCGCAAAGTTCCGGCAAGTGAAGTTCCGTTCAATTCATCTAAAACAGTGGCGATTGCTGGAATTACTTGGGGAAGTATAAATGATAAGGGAACTAACAATTTGCGTCCACCTGATGCGTGGATTTTACCGGCAGATGGAAATACCAAGCTCACGCTGAAGAAGGATCAGCTTCACCAGGCGAATCCGGAAACGGTGGAGAATGAACCCTTTTTAGGCGATCGCATTCTTGTCGGCAACAATCTCCCGGCGCTCTGGTGGAACGGTTCGCTTTTTGCCGGAGATAAAACGGAAAACACCCTCAACCTCAACGGTGAATATTGGTATAAACCCGGTGGAGGTAAGGTCGCTAGTGAAGGGGAACGGTATCGGCTGACGCAGGCCCGCCGTTTGGATGATGTGGGCGTGACGGGTCGCGATGGTTTTTGGGAATTAATGGCGGCGAAAGTCCCAGAAAAGAAAAACGAAGCAGTGGGTGGTTTGCGTGTCGTCACGGGGGCTGGGATCTATCTACCGGCTGCACTGTCAGCAACGGTTGATCCTATCGCAACAGGGGCTGAGTATGTAGTCTGGCCGGATTGGATGCCCCAACCGCCTGATCCTAAAGTCTCGTACATTACAAATGAACCCCCTGGCAGTCCTAACAATTTACGATATCTAAATCAACATCCTTATCGCTCAATTGATGCAAGCGGTAGTCCGAGCAATCGTGGGCTTGTGGAACGTTACGCAGGTAACGACCCTGTTCACATTGATGACGAATTGGAAACAGTGAATCCGCCGAAGCGGCCATTCCTGAAAATGCGAGCTACGGCCGTCTATCATTATCGCCACGAAGAAGGTAAGCAGCCCATTGCTTGTGTGAGCAGCTTCTATGACCCGACTGACTGGAAAACAGGACGAAATCGGCCTGGCTTGCCGACTGCGCCTGGTGCTACAAACAAAGACATTAGTACCGCTGTTTCTCTAGGTAATGGTGCTGAATTAGATAATGCCAAAAAGCTCGATGTTGCAAGAGGAAATGATCCCTACGATTATGGCTTCTCAAATAATGGTGTTGTCTATACCCCTGCCGAGACTTCTTATACTTTCGCCAATAACAACATAGTCAAGTATCAGGCGAACTTGGTTTATCCCAATGGTCGCTTGGTCAATCCCATGCTCAAAAAAGCGTTGGAGAAAATCAGAACCGATGGTGCGGCCGATTTAACCATTGCCGAACGGAGTGCGATCGATTCAACCCTCTGCGGGTTACAGATTTTGCGTGCCCCTACCACTGGGATCACAACAACGCCAAGAAATGGTTTCCGGATCGAACATGGCACGATCCAAGAAGTGGCCTTTTTGGACGGTCGGCAGATCAAGAGCGTGGAGCGTCCGAAAAACCCGAACCAAGCAGCGAACACGCCGAAGGTCTATAACTCTCAGCCTTTAACCCAGGGGCAAAGTGAGGTAAAAACCGGCCAAGCGCAATATGATCTTCAACTTGAGCATCGTCTGCCGATGGAGATCCGCGCCACGGTGATTGATATGAAAAAGCTACGTCAAGAGCCAGCTAACCCCAATACAGTTACGCCAAATGGTACAGACCCGTTGCCGGAGAAGGAATATGTGTTTCCGGTGAGTGGGATCATTTATGCAACCCGTGACGATGGGTTAGAAGATGCCAGCAACCGACGGGCCCGGCCTGCGACGGCAACCGATGACCCAGCAGCGGATTTGCTGGGGAATGAACCGTTTATGCAACAACCTGTAGATAAAATCAGTGCCACCGATTTTTGGCTTGATCCCACCCGTCGCCCCAATGCTATTTTGTTGGTCAACGGGAAACGTCTCAATCGGACAGATGCCAATACCTTTGATGAAGCGGAAAAAGGTTTAACCTTGGTGAGCAATTTGCCGGTGTATCTCAAGGCGGAGGAAAAAGGTAGTGATCCGATGCCAGGGTTCAACATTCATGATCATGAAGAATTTGCTGAGACGTTGGATGCGACTTGGAATAATTTCTATGCTCGCGAAACTCCTAATTACCAATTTGCGTGTCGTGATGATGATCCTCGTCTACGCGAGTGTACAACTGGAGATAAGTGGCGAGCGGCGAATATCTTGAGTGATGCGGCTACGCTAATCTCTGATCGGTTCCGGTTTGGGTTCCGGAATGAAGGGGATTACGATATCCGCAACAACCAAACGGATAACCTATTTCGTGATCCGGAAGTGCCCATTCCTGGTGGGAAGCAGTTGCTTCATGATGTTTTCAAAGGCTACACTCCTAGCGAACAGGCGCTTTTACCGGCCACAGTGGGGATGAAGCGGGATTACCTCGCATCCAATACTGTTGATTTGGGTAATCCTGATGCTTTGCCTAATGATCTCAGTGCCACGGCAAACACAACCCACTATAACGATCTCCAAACTTTACGGGAACTACAGGGATATTTAACGGATAATAGTCTGTCGATTAATGGGCTATCGAGCAACCAACCCACAGGAAGTTCTGCGTTTGTTGATGCAGGTTTAGGCATTCAAGACC
>JAABSU010000314.1 GCA_011390265.1 Spirulina sp. | reverse complement strand
CCCCTGCTCCAGTAACCAGGCCCAGGCTCGCACATCGCGGGGGGTAGTTTGTTCAGATGTGAGGGAAGCGGTATCCACATGAATCCACAAGGCCATCACCGTCGCCTCCACCACCGTTGGCTGGCAATGGTGCGATCGCAACTGCTCCACCACCAACGTCGTACTCGCCCCCACCGCCTCCACATAGCGGATCGTCGCCGGAATATCCCCCACCGCTTCGAGATGGTGGTCATAAACCGTAATGTGATCTAACTGGGGGAGATCGAGCCAAGCCTTTGCCCCACCGAGGCGATCGCGCCCTTGGGTATCCACCACCGTTAGGGAGCGGATGCGTTGCGGATTGACGCTGCGCCGCTCAATCAGAGTCAACTCATCGCGATAGAGGGCTAAAAACCGCTTCACTCCCGGATGAGCCCCGCCGGTCAGCACCACTCTCCCCCCAGGGATCAGCCGGGTTAACCCCACCGCTGCCCCCAGGGTGTCAAAATCCGCCATTTGATGACACAGCATTAAATCCATGGGGGGAGTGGGGAGTGGGGAGTGGGAAGTGGGCAAAAATATTGAGAGCTCCCCCTAGGGATAGAACGCCAACGTCGGTAAACCCAAGGTTTCCGGCCAGCCCATCATGATATTGAGACACTGCACCGCCTGCCCTGATTGTCCCTTAATCAGGTTATCAATGGCGGAGAGGACGATGACGCGATCGGTACGATTATCCACCGCTACGCCGATATAACAGACGTTAGTCCCAGCGGCCCATTTGGTTTGGGGATAGACCCCCGCCGGCAGAATTTTAACGAAGGGGGAGGAGCGATAGAAGGCTTTATAGATCGTGAGCAAATCTTCCCGCACCAAGCCCGGATCCCGGAGCGTCGCGTAGACGGTGGCGAGGATGCCCCGCACCATGGGGATGAGGTGGGGGGTGAATTGGATGCGCATCGGGTGGCCCGCTAATTCACTGCACACCTCTTCAATTTCCGGCGTGTGGCGGTGCGCCCCAGCCACCCCATAGGCTCCAAAGGAGTTACCGGCTTCGGCGAGGAGCATCCCCACCTTGGCTTGGCGACCGCCACCGGAGGCCCCGGATTTGGCATCAATAATCGCGGTTTCCGGGAGAATTAACCCCTGTTTGAGGAGAGGGGCGATCGCCAATAAACTCGCCGTGCAGTAGCAGCCAGCACAGCCGATTAAATTCGATTCTTGAATACTACTGCGGTACAGTTCCGGCAACCCATAGACCGCCGTTTCTGCCAGGTCGCGATCTTCACGGTCTTTCTTATACCAAGCGGTATAGGTGTCTAAATTTTGAAAGCGATAATCAGCGGAGAGGTCTAAAACCTTACAGCCCTTGGCAATTAAGGCGGGAGCCAGATCGCAGGCTAGACCATTGGGCAGGGCTAAAAACACGGCCTCGCAGCGATCGGCAATCACATCGAGATCAATGGGTTCAATGGTGAGATCAAACTGTTGGTCTAGATGAGGGTAAAGTTCAGAGAAGGACTGCCCCGCACTACTTTTGCCCCCCACATAGACAATTTCAAGATTGGGGTGATCCAGAAGAAGGCGCACCAACTGCACCCCACCGTAGCCCGATGCCCCCACAATCCCAACCCGCATCCGTTCAGTCATGATTAATCGCGTTAACTTATTTGCCGCAAAACATGGCTTGCATTGTAGTATCAAATCTGTGAATTCGGCAGTTCATTCGCTACATTATTAACGACATCCCCCCAATGGCCGCGCCTGAACCGCTTTAACCCCCAGCCTGTCTGGTTTACCTGTTTTTTTATGATCACCACCCCCCAAGCTCCCCCCACTCCATCCTCCCAGTCCATCGCAACCTTGATCTTAGATGTGGAGGGGATGCAATGTGCGGGCTGTGTCACTGCGGTAGAGCGACAACTGCGCCAACAAGATGGCGTGATGACGGCCTGTGTGAATTTAATTACGGCGATCGCCGTCGTTGAATATGACCCCAAAGTGATTGAGCCGGCGACGATGGCGGCCTATCTCAGCCAGCGGGGTTTCCCCAGCACTCCCCGCGATCGCAACACAGCAGCAGAGGATCAGCCCAGTTGGCGCGATCGCGCCCGGGTTGAGCAGCGCCAACAACAGCAACGCTTGGCGATCGCTGCCATCCTGCTCTTCTTCTCTGCCCTCGGCCATTGGGGCCATTGGGGCGGCCCGATGATCCCGGTGTTGAGTCAGATCAGCAGCCATTGGGGCCTGGCGACCCTGGCGATTTTGATTCCAGGGCGAGAAATTTTTATCGATGGAGCCCGCAGCTTACGCTATGGCAACCCCAATATGAATACACTGATTGCCCTCGGGACGGGGAGCGCCTATCTGGCCAGTTGCGCGGCGCTGATCTGGCCAGGATTGGGGTGGGATTGCTTTTTTGATGAGCCGGTGATGCTGTTGGGTTTTATCTTTTTGGGGCGCACATTGGAGGGGCAAGCCCGCCGCCGCGCCACCGCTGCCCTAGAGGCCTTAATTGAACTCCAACCCCAAACCGCTCGCCTGGTGAGTGCGACGGATTTTGCCCAAGAAGCGGGCATTGAAATTCCGGTGCGATCGCTGCGGGTGGGGGAATGGGTGCGGGTGTTACCGGGGGAGAAGATCCCCGTGGATGGCCAGGTGAGGCAGGGACAATCGACGGTGGATGAGTCGATGTTGACGGGGGAATCTTTTCCGGTGGTGAAGGGGGTGGGCGATCGCGTCACCGCTGGCACGCTCAATCAAGGGGCGATGCTAGCCGTTGCCGTGG
>JAABSU010000313.1 GCA_011390265.1 Spirulina sp. | reverse complement strand
GCCCATGGGTCAGCCTTTGAACCAAAATGCGATGGCTTTTAACGGCTAGGTTTTAAGGAATAGGGCGTTACGACGAAATTTGTAGGGGCGAAAAATCTTTCGCCCCTACGCCGCGTTTAAATTGCGGTTAGAGATTCGCCATCATTTGAAGGTGGGCATTGCCCACCCTACGGAGCCTTTGGATTAGAGATTTGCCATCACGGTGCGGGCGGCCGCTAGGGTTTGGTCAATTTCCGCATCGGTGTGAGCCAGGGACATAAACCCGGCTTCAAACTGGGAAGGGGCTAGATAAACCCCCTCCTCCAACATCCCCCGATGGAAGCGGGCAAACTTCGCCCCGTCGGATTTTTTGGCATCGTCGTAATTGCGAACGGGGCCAGCTTGGAAGAAGAAGCCAAACATGCCGCTGATGCTGCCGCCACAGGCGGGATGGCCGGTTTCTTGGGCGATCGCCAATAACCCCGAAACCAACTTCTGCGTCATGGTTTCCAGGTAATCATAGCTTCCCGGTTTTTGGAGCAACTCCAGGGTTTTAATCCCCGCCGTCATCGCCAAAGGATTCCCCGACAGCGTTCCCGCTTGGTACATCGGGCCAGAGGGAGCCACCATGGCCATAATATCCTTGCGGCCACCATAGGCCCCCACCGGCAAACCGCCGCCGATCACTTTCCCCAACGTCGTTAAATCCGGCGTGACCCCAAATTTCTCCTGAGCACCACCGTAGGCAATGCGAAACCCCGTCATCACCTCATCAAACATCAACAACGCCCCATTTTCCTGGGTGAGGAGGCGTAAACCTTCCAGGAAACCGGCATCGGGGGGAATAAATCCAGAATTACCCACCACCGGCTCTAGAATCACGCCAGCAATTTGATCGGGGTTTTCGGCAAACAGGGCTTTCACCGCTTCGAGATCGTTGTAGGGGGCGGTGAGGGTGGCGGCGGCGGTGGTGGCAGGCACACCGGGAGAATCCGGCAGGCCCAACGTCGCCACCCCAGACCCAGCCTTCACCAAAAACATATCCGCGTGGCCGTGGTAGCAGCCCTCAAACTTGATAATTTTTTCCCGACCGGTAAAAGCCCGCATCAGGCGCAACACCGACATACAGGCCTCTGTCCCGGAATTGACAAACCGCACCATTTCAATACTGGGGACAGCATCGATCACCATTTCCGCCAGCACGTTTTCCAGCACACAGGGCGCACCAAAGCTGGTGCCTTTAACCAGGGCTTCACTGAGGGCAGCGATCACCTCGGGATGGGCATGGCCGCAAATGGCCGGCCCCCAAGTGCCGACATAATCAATATATTGATTTTCATCTACATCCCAGATGTGGGGGCCATGGACGCGATCGAAAACAATGGGCTGGCCCCCCACAGATTTAAAGGCCCGCACCGGAGAACTCACTCCCCCGGGCATTAGTTTCTGGGCAGCGGTAAAAATTTCTTCAGATTTAGTGGTTTTTAAGTTTGATGTGGCAACCAAAATATTCTCTCCTTAATCGCAAGCTAAATGGGTGCATCCACGCCGATAGGTCAGCCGTTGGGGGTTCATGGTACTTGGCCCTAGACCCCAAACATTCTGAACCCAGTCTCTATCCTAATGGAATCAGACCCCGGTAATTTGGCCCATTGTTGCGCAGTTTTTGTCCGGTTCTGAATGAATTGCTTAGAATTGTGGGGAAATTCTCAATCCCAGATCACAATGACAATCAAATTCTATTCGCTGTCTTTAGCTCTGGTGGCTGCAATTTCTGGTTTGGGCGCGATGCTCACGTTTAATCCTGCTGCTGTTGCCGCTGATACTCAAGCAACCCCCGTTCCCTTGGACTTGGCCCAAGCTAACGGCACATTGATGGATGTGGTGGATGGTACGGAGTCCCTGAGTACGTTGGGGACGCTGCTGCGGACTGCGGGCTTACAGGATGCCTTGGGGGGAACAACGCCGATGACGCTGTTTGCCCCCAGTAATGCGGCTTTTAATGCTTTGCCTCCCGGTGTGGTGACGGCGTTGATGAAGCCGGAGAATCGGGATCTGTTAACGAAGGTGTTGACCTATCACGTTTTACCCAGTGCGATGCGTTTGCCGGAGGTGGCAGAAAACCGGATGCTGGAAACGGCCAGTGGGGATGTGCTCAGTATTGGCCGCAATCCGGAAGGCAATGTGATGGTGGATACTGCTAATGTGACGGGTTCCGAAAATAGCCCCAGCAATGGTTATGTTCATTACACTGATGCGGTGTTGTTGCCCCCTGGGTTGGCCAGTACGTTGGCCAGCCGGGAGCAGGGGCCGATCCGTGGCCTGTGGTAAGCCGTTGGTTCGATCTGCTTTGATATGATCTAGCGATGATCCCCCGTTGGGCGTGATGCTCGACGGGGGATTCTGTTCACCTCTAGATTCTGTACATCCATGATCAATGCAACTGCTTCCTTTTGGCCGACTCCTGATCATAGCCAAGCGGCCTTTATCGCCCCCAATGCGACGGTGATCGGGGATGTGGTGTTACATCCGGGGGTGAGTGTGTGGTATGGGGCGGTGTTGCGGGGGGATGTGGAGCGCATTGAGATTGGCGCTCACAGCAATATTCAGGATGGGGCAGTGCTCCATGGCGATCCGGGGGAGCCGACGGTTTTAGAGGATTATGTGACGGTGGGCCATCGGGCGGTGATTCATTCGGCTCATGTGGAGCGGGGCTGTTTGATTGGGATTGGCGCGATTGTGCTCAATGGGGTGCGGGTGGGGGCGGGGAGTATGATCGGGGCGGGCTGTGTGGT